>JBBSMJ010000272.1:0-2625 GCA_038233235.1 Actinomycetes bacterium
GCATCGAGGGTCTCGCGGGCCTCCGACTCGTCGATCTTCGCCATGGCGAAGCCGACATGGACGAGAACCCAGTCGCCGACCTGGGCCGCGTCCGGTCCGTCGAGGCCGATCAGCGCCACCGACACCTCTCGGCGCACACCCGCGACGTCAACCTTGACGCGAAGCTGAGCGACGTCGGAAATCTCGACGATCTGACCTGGGATGCCGAGGCACATGTGCGGTTCTCCTTGCTCCGGGGGACCTCACCACTGTAGGCGCTCCAGTAGATGTCTGCGTCATGGAGCGAGCGGCCATGTCCGTGCACCGCCTACAGTCCGGCCATGCGCGTAGCGTTTGTGGGAAAAGGTGGGGTCGGCAAGTCGTCGCTGTCGGGAAGCTTCGCGCGGGTGCTGGCCGAAGCCGGGGAGCGGGTTCTGGCCATCGACTCCGACCCGATGCCCGGGATGGCGTTCTCCCTGGGTCTGGAGCAGTCCGACGCCGGGCTGCCGGATGACGCCGTCGAGGAGTATGAAGAAGACGGCCGGAGGCGCTTTCGGCTGCGGGAAGGGCTCACCGGCACCGCCGCTGTCGAGCAGTACGCGCAGCGGGCGCCCGGTGGGGTGCACTTCATGCAGCTGGGCAAGGCGCGTGGGCCGAAGTGGAACAACTCCAAGCAGCACTTCGGCTTCCAGCGCCTGCTCGACGACCTGCCCGGTGACGGCTGGAGCATCGTCGGGGACCTGCCGGGAGGAACCCGGCAGCCGTTCCTGACCTGGGGCCGCTACGCCCGTACGTTCCTGGTCGTCATCGAACCCACACCCGCCTCGCTGCTCACCGGACGACGACTGGCCCGACTGGCCGAGACCGCCCGCGCGCCACGTGTGGTCGCCATCGCCAACAAGGTCCGCGAGCCCGGCGATGCCGAGCGGGTGTCGAGCCGGACCGGTTTGAACGTGATCGGCAGCGTGCCCTTCGACCCGGCGCTCGCCGACGCGGACCGACTCGGCAAGGCGGTGCTCGACACCGACCCGGACGGCCCGACTGCCACGGCGGTACGTTCGCTCGTGCAGACCCTGCAAGAATCAGAGGAGCAGTCGTGAAGATCGCTGTCGTCGGCAAGGGCGGCTCGGGCAAGACGACCACGTCAGCCGTGCTCGCCCGCACCTTCGCCCGTCATGGGCACGACACCCTGGCGCTGGACTGCGACAGCAATCCGAACCTCGGCATCTCACTCGGCATCGGTGAGGAGGCGACCGAGGCGCTCGTCTCGGTGCGCGACGCCGTCGACGCCGGCGAGGAGCAGCACGCAACGAGCATGGACGACCTGGTCTCGCGCTTCGGTGTCGACGCTCCTGACGGGGTCCGCCTCGCCGTCGTCACGGCGATCCAGAACCCCGAACCGGACTGCCCATGATGTGGCATCGCACCTGAGCAGTTGCTCGGGAAGCTCGAACGACCCGGCCGTACCGTCATCGCCGACTTCGAGGCCGGCCTCGGCACCGTCATGCGCCTCGAGGGGCGCCCCGTCGATGTGGTCGTGGTCGTGGTCGAACCGACCAGCAAGTCGCTCGAGGTCGGCCGGCGCGCTGCTGAGGCTGTCCAGGCCGGCAAGCTCGGCCGGCTCGTGATCACCGCCAACCGGGTCCGCGACGACGAGGACGTCGCGCGGATCCGCGCCGCCTTCCCGGGACTCGACCCGGTGCTGGTGCCGGACGAGCCGGCCATCGTCAGCGCCGAGCGCAAGGGTGAGGCCCCCCTCGACGCCGCTCCGGACTCCCCGGGGATGAAGGCGCTGGTCGCCCTGGCCGAGAGCCTGCTGGTCTGACCGGCTAGGCCTGGCCCGTCCTCGCCGTCCGCGCTCTCGCGCGGCGAGCAGTCCGTCACGGCGGGCTTGCGAAGGCTCACTGCACACCCAAGCCGCTACCTGCACAGAGCAGTGACGTCGCTGAACGACCGAGACCGGCCACCGCCCGTGGGGCGGTGGCCGGTCTCGACAAGCTGGCAAATCCGTGCTTGCGGTGCTACCTACCTCCGGAGGGGCAGGGAGGGGAGCAGCCCCGGATCCAGCAGCCCCGGATCCAGCACGCCGAGCCCCAAGGATACGACGGGACTGCGCCTGATCGAGTCGGCGGAGCCGGCGATGTTGTCGACGTTCGCCCGGATCGCCCCGGTGTCCGCCTTGATGCCGTTCGAGATGGCGATCACGCTGTCAGCCCGGATGTCGATGCCGGCCACCCCGTCGTTGATGAACTTGACGGTCGGAGCCAACGTGGTGAAGGTCTTCAGGATGTTGTTGGCGTTCCCGTTGATGGTCCCCACGGTCGAGCCGATCCCGTTCACCGTGGAGCTGATCCCCTTGGCGGTGTCGTTGATCGCCAGAACGTTGTCGTTGATCGTGCCGGCGTTGCCCAGGATGTTCGCCGCCATGCCGTCGATCTCACCGGTGATCTTGACGACATCTTGAGCCTGGGCATTGAGCGGCTCGGCAGCGGCAAGGATCTGCGTCGTCAAGTCGGTCGTGTCGTCGAGCACCGCCACCGTCTTGGTTTCGGTGTTGATCGTCTCGACGGACCCGACGATGTCTTGGACGCGGGTGTCGATCTGCTGCGCCGCGACGGTCGTGCGGGTGAGCTGGGTGACTGCGAA
>JBBSMJ010000273.1:0-2620 GCA_038233235.1 Actinomycetes bacterium
CCAAAGAGCCGGGGGAGTACGACGGCAGACGCCGAGCGAGTGCACGCCGAGAGTCGGCAGGCGTGGCGCGACTGGCTCGCCGACAACCACACCAGAACCACTGGGGTCTGGCTGGTGTCCAACAAGGCGCACACCGGCAAGCCGCGCATGACGTACGAGGAGTCAGTCGAGGAGGCGCTGTGCTTCGGCTGGATCGATAGCGTGCAGCGCACGGTTGACGACGAGCGCGCGATGTTGTGGTTCTCTCCGCGTCGAAAAGGAAGCAGGTGGTCGCGTCCTAACAAGCTTCGCATCGAACGCCTCCAGCGGGCGGGGCTGCTGCGAGCGGCCGGTCGGCGAGCGGTCGAGGCTGCGAAGACCGACGGGTCATGGAACGCGCTCGACGAAGTCGAGAATCTCGTCATCCCGGAAGACCTCGGCGCTGCGCTGGACGCCACCTCCAACGCACGCCGCCACTTCGAGGCGTTCCCGCGGTCCGTACGCCGAGGCATCCTCGAGTGGATCGCGACGGCGAAACGGCCCGAGACACGTCAGCGGCGGGTAGGGGAGACCGCACAGTTGGCGGAGCGCAACGAACGGGCCAATCAGTGGCGGCCCAACCGTTGAGCGCCCAGCCGTTGAGCACCCAACCGTCGGACGGCAGCCAGCCTGGACAGCAGCCGACGCTCGTCGTGTTCGGCGGGCTCCCTGGGGTGGGCAAGACGACGCTGGCCAAGGCGCTTGCACGCAGTGTGCCGGCGTTGCTGCTTCGTATCGACGCGATCGAAACCGCGGTGCGCACGACGGGCGCTGTCGGAGCGGCAGAGATGGGCGCGGTCGGCTACGTCGTCGCGGCCGCCGTCGCCCGTGACGAGCTTCTCGTCGGACGCACCGTCGTTATTGACGCGGTCAACCCGGTCGAGTCGGCCCGGGTGATGTGGCGGGAACTCGCCGATGCGACGCGGGCATCGTTGCGCATCGTCGAAGTGGTGTGCAGCGGTGAAAGCGAGCACCGGCGACGGGTAGAAACCCGGATCACCGATCTGGCCGGCGGCTACCTGCCGAGCTGGCAGGAGGTGCTCGACCGCGAGTACGAGCCGTGGACCGAACCGCGGCTCACCATCGACACCGCTCACACGTCGGTCTCGGATGGCGTTGCCGCCGCAATCCGGTGGGTACGCGGCCACGCCGGTGAAGGTCTAGCGTGATTGAGACGTGGCAAAGCCCGTACGACCAGCAGAGGAGATCGTCATGGCCACGCTGTCGGACCGACCCAACACCGCTTTGATGGTGATCGACGTCCAGAAGGGCGTCGTGGCCGATGCACACCAGCGCGACGCCGTCGTCGCCAACATCGCCACGCTCGTCGACAAGGCGCGCGAAGAAGGTGCTCCGATCGTCTGGGTCCAGCACTCCGACGAGCAACTGGAGAAGGGGAGTGACGCCTGGGATTACGTCCCGGAGCTGGCACGCCAGGAGTCTGAACCGTTGGTGCACAAGACGTTCGGCGACTCCTTCGAGGACACCGACTTGGAGGAGGTGCTGGCCGAGGCTCGGGTCGGACGCCTGGTCGTGACTGGCGCGCAGACGGATGCCTGCATCCGGTCCACGATTCATGGCGCTTTTGCTCGTGGCTACGACGTGACGCTCGTCGGTGACGCCCACACGACGGAGGACCAGAGCGCGTGGGGCGCCCCTCCGCCGGACAAGGTCATCGCGCACACGAACCTCTATTGGCAGTTCCAGGCGGCGCCCGGACGCACTGCGGGAGTCGCGGAGACAAAGGAGGTGACCTTCGGCGGCTGAAACGACGGCCACCGGGTGCCACTCGAGCGCCGGTGGCCTTGCTCGACAAGTACAGTAGGAGTGACATGCGGATATGCATGCCAACATGCAGGTCGCATGGTAGACTCACAGCGTGCCGAAGACTATCCAGATCCGTGACCTCGACGACGAGGTGTACGCCGGACTTGCTCGACGCGCCGCGGAGACCGGAGTCAGCGTGCCCGAGTTGCTGCGGGCTGAGGCCACGCGCCTCGCCGCACGGCCGAGCCTCGAGACGTGGCTGGCCCGGACTCGGCGACGCTCTGGAGCAGTCAGCCGCCAGGAGGTCTTGGCCGCGCTGGACGAGCACCGCGGGTCGTGGCTCGATGCTGGTCGTTGACGCTTCGTGCCTGTACGAGGTGCTGGTCAGGGGCTCAGAGGCAGAGCCGCTGCGGGAGCGCCTAGCCGCCGACCCCGACCAGGCAGCGCCGCATGTCGTCGACGTCGAGGTGTTCGGCGTTATTCGTCGTGACCACTTGCTCGGCAGACTGGACGGCACCGCCGCCGACCAGGCGGTGGAGGATCTCGGCGACTGGCCGGGCGAACGGTTCGCGCACCGCTCGCTCCTGGGGAGGGCCTGGGAGCTGCGGGAAACCGTGCGCGGTTGGGATGCGATGTACGTTGCCCTCGCCGAGGCCCTCGATGCCGTGCTGCTCACCTCGGACAGCCGACTCGCACGCGTCAGCGGCCCGACTTGCCTCATCGAGGTCGTAGATCTGTCTTGAACCGCCAGTAGAGGACCCAGCAACCAGGTCGACCTCAACGCAGCCGGGGAGTAGCAAACGGCGACTGGTTTACATAATGTCGCTTATCGGCG
>JBBSMJ010000274.1:0-2591 GCA_038233235.1 Actinomycetes bacterium
AACTGGGTGTTCCACTGCATCGCCACCTCGACCGCGATCTTGCGCTGGGTGTCCTCGGCTCCGAACTCGATGACGGTGGTGTGGACCACCCCCTCCTTGCTCGTGTTGAGGTGGCGGACGAAGTCGGCGATGCCGCCGTCGTACCGCCAAATCTCCCTTCGGAGCGGCGTCCGCTCCCCCTCGGCGGCCTCGACCAGCTGCTCGGCCGCCTTTCCGTTGGCCGAGGCACCGACCTCCACACCCACCGTGACATCGCTCACTCGTTCGGGTCGCTCGTCGGCGAGCACGATGGTGAGCGCCCGGTTGAGGAAAGCCATCTCCTGCAACCGCCGGGCGAGAGTCTCGAAGGAGTAGTTCGTGGTCTCGAAGATCTCCGGATCGGCCCAGAAGGTGATCGTGGTGCCGGATTCGGCAGTAGCTTCCCGACGGGTCAGCTCGCCGACCGGCCGGGAAGCCTCGTAGGTCTGGGTCCACCGGTAGCCGTCCCGGCGGACCTCGACATCGAGGCGGCGGGCAAGCGCGTTGACCACCGAGACGCCCACTCCGTGCAGTCCGCCGGAAACCATGTAGCTGTCGCCGCCGAACTTGCCGCCGGCGTGCAACGTGGTGAGGACGACCTCGACCGCCGGCCGCTTCTCGACCGGGTGCTCGTCGACGGGGATCCCCCGACCGTTGTCGCGCACCCGCACGGCGCCGTCGCGCAGCAGCGTGACCTCGATCCGGTCGCAAAATCCGGCCAGCGCCTCGTCGACGGCGTTGTCGACCACCTCGGTGACCAGATGATGCAGCCCCCGCTCGCCGGTGGAGCCGATGTACATGCCGGGCCGCTTGCGCACCGCGTCGAGGCCTTCGAGGACCGTGATCGACGTAGCGTCGTAGGAGGACACGCGACGGCTCCTTTCCAGCGCACAGGCCGCCCGCGGGGGTGCATAGGGACCTGGTCTGCGGGGCGGCCTGCTGAAGGGTGCAGTCTAGCGGGTCAGCGGAGTCCGACCGCGCCGTTGCGGGCCCTGGGGACGATCAGGACGCCCGCCGGGCCGGTGTTGAAGGTCCCCCTACGCGGAGGCGGTCGTCCGGTGCCCAAGATGGCGGCTCCCGGGGCGAGTCAGCCGTAGGTGTCCCGTGGTCCGCGCCCACGAACCCGCCGCGGACCGTGCGCCCAGCTGGGTGCCTGTGGTCCGCGGACGCGCACGCGGCGAATCGCCGCCGGGCCGAGTTCTTCCTGCAGCCGGGCCAGCAACTGAGGGGTGAGCAGGCGCAGCTGGGTGGCCCACGCAGTGGACGTCGCTACGACAGTCAGCTCGCCGTCGATGACGGTGTCCGGTTGGCAGTGGGCAGCGACTTCCGGGCCGACCACCTGGGGCCAGCGGGCCAGCAGGCCGTGCACAGCCGTATCGGTCTGCCATCCCCGCTCGGTGACCAGCCGGTCGATCGCCGTCGCGAGCAGCGCCGGGTCACGCTCGTCGGGACCACTGCCGCTGCGGAGGTCCGCACCGGTGCCCCGGCGTGGCCGAGCCCACCGGCCACCCCCGTCACCCGCCTGCTGGCCCGGTACGCCGGCGCGTGCCCTGGCGGCGGCGAGCATCGCCCGAGCAAGATCGATACCCGACGAGGTTGCTGGTGACGTGCGCTCCGCGGCCCGGCCCGTGTCCGGCTCCTGGGTAGAGTCCGGGTCTCGGGGCTCCGGGGGGTCCGCGGGCACCTCAGCACACCCGCCGTACCGCGCCATCAGCCACGTCGAAGCGGGCACCGGCGAGGGCATCGGGGACGTCTGCTGCTACTGCCGCGGTGACCAGCACCTGCTCGGCTTCGCTGACGAGCTCGCCGAGCCTGGCCCGCCGGTGTACGTCGAGTTCGGCGAAGACATCGTCGAGTACCAACACCGGCTCTCCGTCCGCAGGCCCCTCGCTCCGCAGCAGGTCGTACGACGCGAGCCGCAGGGCGAGCGCCAGGGACCACGATTCCCCGTGGCTGGCGTAACCGCGCGCGGGAAGGTCGCCGATCCCGAGGGCGAGTTCGTCCCGGTGCGGCCCGACGAGGGTCACACCGCGTTCGAGTTCGCTGCGCCGAGCGGCCGCAAGTGCGGCGGACATGGCTGCCGCCAACACCTCACGATCGGTGCTTACGACGTCGTCCGCACCGAGAGAGGAGCGGTAGTCCAGCAGGGTGGGGCCGCGACCACCGGAGACAGCGGCGTACGCCTTGTCGACCAGCGGGCCGAGCACGGCGACCAGGTCCAGCCGGGCGGCGAGCAGTTCGGCTCCGGTTCGGGCCAGATGGGCATCCCAGACGTCGAGAGTGCGCAGGTCACCTCCACCGGCGCGGACCGCGAGTCCGGCGGTCTTCAGTAGCGCGTTGCGCTGGCGAAGGACTCGGTCGTAGTCCGCACGAACGGCAGCCAACCGAGGGGTCCGCGCCACCAACAGCTCGTCGAGGAACCGGCGCCGCTCCGCCGGGTCCCCCTTGACCAGCGCCAGGTCCTCGGGCGCGAAGAGCACCGTGCGTACGGTCCCCAGCACTTCCCGCGGCCTGGGGACCGGCGCCCGATTCAGCCGGGCCCGGTTGGCTCGGCCAGGGTTGAGCTCCACCTC
>JBBSMJ010000275.1:0-2569 GCA_038233235.1 Actinomycetes bacterium
CACCAGTCCGCCGCCAGCCGAGCAGCGCCGCCCCGGGCAGCTGGGCCACCGTCCGGCTCGTACCGGCGAGGAAGGCCACCCGCTCGTGGGTGTCAGCGAGGGTTCGCAGCACCGGAAGGGCGTCCTGCTGGATCTTGCGCAGCGTGTCGGGCAGATCGTCCACCGCTGGGTCATCGAGGACGACGGCGAGACGAGCCAGGCCGGGAGCGAGGTCCCGCAGCGGCTGCTCGAGCTCGGTGGCCATCGCATCCAGCCGTACGGCCAGCCGGTGAACCGCGGTGAGCGTCGCCCGGGTCTCGACTACGACGTCGCCCAGGCCGCGGGCCGCACCGGTCAGCGCGGCGACCGCAGCCGGCAGGGCCGCCAGCGCCTCGGCCGGCGCCCGTACTACCGAGAACAGGCCGTTGATGCGCGGGATGCGTGCCACCATGTCAGCGTACGGACGAGCCGCACTCACCCGGCTGGCCCAGCGGCTCCCGCCTGGCGTTGGGTAAGGCAGCAGTCACTGCCCAGAACCCCCGATGCTTGGAGTCCGATGAGCGCGCAGGCCGAGAGCCGGATCGACGAGCTCGATCCGAGCGGGTCCGACGCCGAGCGCGTCCAGCGCTTCCGGCGCCGGCTGGAGGCGCTGCTCGGGATCCCCGCCAGCGAAGGCAACAAGCTCACGCTGCTCAAGAACGGCGACCAGATCTTCCCGGCCATGATTGCGGCGATCCGCTCGGCGACCAACACGATCGACTTCCTCACCTTCGTCTACTGGAAGGGCGAGATCGCCCACGAGTTCGCCCACGCCCTGGCCGAGCGGTCCCGCGACGGCGTCCGGGTGCGGGTGCTGATCGACGCCGTCGGCGGCCGGCTGATCGACTCCGAGCTCATCGACCACATGGCCGAGTGCGGCGTGCAGGTGGAGTGGTTCCGCAAGCCCTTCAGCGTCGCCCAGTTGACCTCTCCGCTGAAGCAGAACCACCGCACCCACCGCAAGGTGCTCATCTGCGACGAACGGGTCGGTTTCACCGGCGGGGTCGGCATCGCCGAGGAGTGGTGCGGCGACGCGCGCAACGAGAGCGAGTGGCGGGACACCCATGTCCAGGTCGTCGGACCGGCGGTGGACGGGCTGTCGGCCTCCTTCGCGCAGAACTGGGCGGAGACCGGCAACCCCCTGATCGACGACCGGCGTAGCTTCCCCGACCAGGTCGCGAGCGGCAAGAGCATCGTCCAGGTCGCCCGAGGCAGCGCCAGCGTCGGCTGGAACGACATGGCGACGGTCTTCCGGCTGATGATCGAGTCGGCCAGCGACCGGCTGCGGATGATGACCGCGTACTTCGTCCCGGACGACTGTTTCCAGCAGCTGTTCCTCGACGCGGTGCAGCGTGGCGTGCAGGTCGACATCATGCTCCCGGGTCCGCACGCCGACAAGCGGGTCTGTCAGCTGGCCAGCGAGTCCATCTATTCGCGCCTCACCCAGGCAGGGGTGCGGATCTGGGCGTTCCAGCCCTCGATGCTGCACGCCAAGGTGCTGACCGTCGACGGGGTGGTCACCGTGATCGGGTCGGCGAACATGAACCGCCGCTCGATGCAGCTGGACGAGGAGGTCGTGCTCAGCGTCCTCGACCCGGTCGTCGCGCGCCGCCTCGAGGACGACTTCGACGAGGAGCTGTTGCGGTGCGAGCGGATCGAGCCGCGCCGGTGGCAGGACCGGCCGATGCACCAGAGAGTCCAGGAGAAGACGACGACGGTCATCCACCGATTTCTTTAGTTGGCGGTTCGTGTCCCGTCAGGGGCGCAGCAGCGACCAGGCACTCGGGGAGACGGTCCAGGTGCGGCGCCGCATGCAGTCGAGGAGCTCGCCGTCGGCGTTGACGTCGACCGGCTCGCCGGACACCGTGACGGTGCGCCCGCGCGCTTCGCGTACGTCCCTGTCCTGCAAGTGTTTTCCCGCTTGTAGCGCCGCGCCGTAGCGCACCCGCGCGAACGGTCCGCAGGCCCGCGACACGATCACGTCGAGCAGCCCGTCGTCCGGCTCGGCGTGCGGCAGTAGCTGGGTGCCCCCGCCGATGCCCCGGCCGTTGCCGATGCCGACCATCAGCGTGCGGCGGTGGTCGTCGGCGACGACCCGCCCGTCCACCTCGACGCGAAGCCGCCATCCGGTCGACCGCATCCCCGCTGCGACCGCCCCGATCGGGTACGCCGCCGGACCGAGCCGGGGCTTGAGCCGCCCGGCAGCAGCGGCTGCCTCCGCGCCGACCCCGACGTGCACCGCGTTGACTACGATTCCGCCGGCGTCGTCGACCAGCAGGTCCAGTGGCCTGCTGCCGGCCCGGAGCACCAGCTGGGCAGCGTCCGCCGGGTCCAGCGGAAGGTCCAGCGTGCGTGCCAGGTCGTTGCCGGTGCCGAGCGGGATCAGCCCGAGCCGGGTCTGGCGCAACGTGCCGCGGGCGTGCATCCGGGACACCGCGAGGTGCAGGCTCCCGTCACCTCCGGCGAGCACGAGGGTGCGACCGTCGAGGCGGTCGAGCACGGCGTCGAGCTCGTCGGTCGTCTGCGTCGTGACCAGCTCCACGTGGCCCGC
>JBBSMJ010000276.1:0-2568 GCA_038233235.1 Actinomycetes bacterium
TCGTCTCCCGTACGCCGACGAGCAGGTGCGCGACACCCGCGCGCATGAGGGAGGCGCGTACTCCGGGGTCGGCGGGGCGCTCGGTGGAGAGCACGACGAGCGACGGGGCCACCTCACCAGCGGGTGGGGTGGTGGCGGTGGACGGCGACGTACGCGCCAGCGCTGCCCTGGCCGCCTCCGCGCGGCTCGGCCCGGCGTCGCCGGGAGCGAACCCAGCGGGGGAGGAGTCGGACACCTGCGCTGCTTGCGGATCGTCCACCACGACACGGCCGACACCAGCCGCCGCGAGCAGCGAGGCGACTGCCGCACCCACCCGACCCGCCCCGTACACCGTGACCACCGCCCGTCGCCGCCGGGTCAACGCCGCTGCCCCGCCGTCGGGTGTCGCGTGGACGAGGGAGAGTGAGGCGAGGTCGGGCGCAAGCCGTTCGCGGTCCTCCCGACGCAACGAGTAGAGCGAGCGGCTAGCCATCGTCGCGTCGTCGAGTGCTCCCCCTGCGGCGAGCAGGTCGAGCAGGCGGGTGGCGGCGAGCTCGTCCAGCCCGGTCTCTCGCGCTGCGGCCATCAGGCCGGCCCAGTCGCGGGTGCCGTCCAGCGATTCGACGAAGCGCGCGCTCGCCTCGTCCAGCCCGTGGAGGACGAGGGCCCTGCTCGGGTCCACCCCAAGCTGCAGGGTGGTGTCGTCGCGCCACACGCGGCGCAGCGCTGGCTTGAGGACGGGATGCACGGCGACCTCCGACGGACGGACGGGCTGGTGCAGGGAGGCTGCCAGAGCCGGCAGGTCGCTGCTCCGTTCGTCCACAGCACGGTCGGCGGACCGGCCGTCGTACACAGCGCAACCGAGCCCGCGCCGGCTGGCGCTTCAGGCCACGCCGCAGATGTCGAGCGCCAGCAGCGCCAGCGCGCCGGCACACGTCAGCACCTCGTCGATGGGTACCGCCTCGTCGCGGGCGTGAGCGAGCGCCGCATCGCCGGGTCCGTAGTGGACGGTGGGGATACCGCCGAGCCCGGTGAGCAGCCGCAGGTCGGTGCCGTACGGCGCGCCGTAGGTCTCCCGCCCAGCGCCGCCAGCACCCGCGTGCGCGTGGTGCACCCGCTCGACCAGGTCGCTGTCGCGGGGCAGCCGGCCGGGTGCGAACTGCCCGCCCCACCACTCCACGGTCGCCGGGTGTTCGGCCAGCCAGGGGTCGCGTGCGCACGCCGCGTCGACTGCCCGCTCGAGGCCTTCGCGCGCGTCCTGCACGGTCTCGCCCAGGGCGACACCCAGCCGGCCTTCGGCGACGAGCGAGTCGGGGACCGTCGAAGCCCACTCCCCGGCGCGGACGATGCCGATGGACAGCGGGTACGCCGGCGACCACCGCTCCATCAACGGGTCGACGCTCACGTTGCGCCGAGTCTCCAACGCCGCCAACTCCTCCCAGAGCGGCCAGAACTTCTCGACCGCGCTGACGCCTGCGGTCCGCCGCGCCGCGTGGGCGGCGAGCCCGGGCACCCGCAGCCGGAAGGTGAGCGCACCGGCGGCGGCCGGGACGACGTCCAGCTCGGTGGGTTCGGGGATGACGCAGGCGGCGGCGCGGTGACCGCGTCGTAGCGTGGCGAAGGCCCCCAGCCCGCCGTCCTCCTCGCTGACGACGGCGGCGAGCAGGACGTCGCCGGTCAGCGGTACGCCGCTGCGCCGCAGCGCGCGTACGGCGAGGATCGTGGCGGCCAAGCCGCCCTTCATGTCGCAGGCCCCCCGGCCATACAGGACTCCCCCCTCGACGTGTCCCGAGAACGGGTCGGGGTTCGACCAGGACGCCGGGTCACCGGAGGGGACCACGTCGACGTGGGACAGCAGCATGAGCGAGCGTCCACTGCCGCGGCCCGCGAGAGTGCCGACGAGCCCCCAGCCCTCGTCGCGAGGAGCTTCGGTCCCCGGATGGTCCGGATCGGCCGCCAGTTCCGCGAGCGGCAGCGGCCAGTGGTCGACCTCCAGGCCGTCGGCGGCGAAGTCGTCAGCGAGGCGGTGCTGGAGCGCGGTCTCCGCTGGGGAGCCGGTGATGCTCGGCGTACGCACGAGGTCGGCGAGCAGGCCGATCGTCTCCGCGGCCCCGGCGGTGACCTCGGCGCGTACGCGGTCGCCCCACGTCACGGTCGGCTGCCTACGCAGGCGACCCGCGTCACGACCGCGCCGGCGCCTCCAGCGCTCGGGGAGCCGGCGGAGGTCACGGGCGGACGGCCGGTCGTTGCGGTCAGGCCTTGCCGAGGATCCGGTTGAGCTTGGTGCCGCAGACCGGGCAGGTGCCCTTGGCCATCCGGCGGCCGGAGTCGCTGACGCTGACCTCGCCCTCGAAGTCCCGCTTTTCCTTGCACTTCACGCAGTAGGCATCGCCCTTGTACGTCTCGGCCATGCGTCCTCCTCGGCTGGGTTCGGCTTGGTCCCCGGGTTGGGGGCCCGGGTCGGACCGGGATGGGTCCCGTCCGGGTCGGCGGCGCCGAGTCGACGAGGTTGTGGCCTCGGCCAGCACCGCGAGCGTGGCCACCCTACGGCAGGCGGGCGCGGCAGTCCTTCACGCTAGGGTCCGGCCA
>JBBSMJ010000277.1:0-2566 GCA_038233235.1 Actinomycetes bacterium
ATCGTTCGGCTGGTGTCGGTCGCTGTCGCGGAAGGCGTTCGCGAGGTCCGCTTCACCGGTGGGGAGCCGCTGCTGCGGCGCGGGCTGGTGGGTCTCGTCGCGGCCGTCGCCGAGCTGCGCCCGCGGCCGCGGCTGTCGCTGACCACCAATGGCATCGGTCTCGCCCGGATCGCCGGTCCGCTCCGCGCCGCCGGGCTCGACCGGGTCAATGTGTCGCTCGACACCCTGCAACCTGACGTGTTCCTTCGGCTGGCCCGTCGGGACCGGCTGGCCGACGTCCTCACTGGGCTGGCCGCCGCCCGCGCCGCCGGCCTGGTCCCGGTGAAGGTCAACGCCGTACTCATGCGCGGGGTCAACGACGGCGAGGCGGTCGAGCTGCTGCGCTGGTGCCTGCACGAGGGTTACGAGCTGCGGTTCATCGAGCAGATGCCGCTGGACGCGCAGCACGGGTGGCACCGGGCAGACATGGTCACCGCCGCCGAGACGCTCGACCGGCTGTCCGCCGCCTTCGACCTGCGACCGGAGGGCGAACAGGTGCGCGGCAGCGCACCGGCGGAAACCTGGCTCGTCGACGGCGGACCGGGTCGGGTGGGAGTCATCGGTTCCGTCACCCGACCCTTCTGCGGCAGCTGCGACCGCGTACGCCTCACCGCCGACGGTCAACTGCGCAACTGTCTGTTCGCCCGGGAGGAGTCCGACCTGCGCGCGCCGCTCCGCGCAGGTGCCGATGACGCAGAGCTGGCGCGGCTCATGCGGGCCGCGTTGGGCGCGAAGCGGGCCGGCCACGGCATCGACGACCCGATGTTCCTCCAGCCGTCCCGGCCGATGTCGGCTATCGGCGGTTGAGTCCGTCCGTGGAGCCGTCGGGCACCGCAGGGGGCGGCTGATCCGCGCCGATCTCCAGCCGCCGGTCGGTGACGAGCGCGGGGCCGCTGCGATCGGGCTCCCGACCGCCGTTGGCCATCACCACAGCGATGTAGGGCAGGCCTACCGCCGCCGCGAGGAAGACGAAACGCAGCCAGCCGTGGGTGACGATGGCGAGCAGCAGACAGCCGGTTCGGATGGCCATCGAGACGAGGTAGCGACGCTGGCGCTTCTGGATGTCCTCCGAGAGGCTGCGGCGCGCACCGGTCACCCGGTACACGGGCGCCTTCGGGGTTCTGCGGGGCATCCGGTCTCCTCGACGTCGGGCCTCTACGGTAGGTCAGCCGCACGGGGTCTGCCATGCGGCCGGAAGCAGGGGAAGGGGTCAGCTATGGCCAACCGCACGTACCGGGTGACCGAGATCGTCGGCACCTCGACGGACGGGGTGGACGACGCCATCAGCAACGGTCTCGGCCGTGCGGCGGAGACGCTGCGGCACCTGGACTGGTTCGAGGTGACCCAGATCAGGGGTCACATCGTGGACGGGCGGGTCGACCACGTGCAGGTCGGGATGAAGGTCGGCTTTCGGATGGAGGACTCCTGACCGCCGACCGGGCCAGTGCCGATCGGGGCGGTGACCGAGCCATCGACGACCAGGCGCTGGCGGACTTCGTACGGCGGTACGGCGCCGTACGCCTCGGCCCCGTGGTGGTCGTGATCGCGGCGTACGACGAAGCCGACAACATTGCCGCGGTGGTCGACGAGATTCCCCAAGTGGCCTGCGGGCTCGAGGTCTCGACGCTCGTGGTGGACGACGGCTCTCGCGACGGGACCGCGGAGGTGGCGCGCGCACACGGCGCGTATACCTGTGTGCCGGCCCGCAACCGGGGCCAGGGGGCGGCGCTGCGGCTGGGCTACCGGTTGGCCCGCGAGCGCGGTGCCGACTACGTGGTGACCCTCGATGCCGACGGGCAGTACGACCCGGCGGAGATCCCCCTGGTGCTCGACCCGGTGGTGCGTGGCCACGCGGACTTCGTCACCGGGTCGCGCCGACTGGGGCGGGCGGAGACCACCGACGACCTCCGCCGGGTGGGCGTTGTCGTCTTCGCCACGCTGGTCAGCGCGCTCACCGGGACCCGGCTCACCGACACTTCCTTCGGGTTGCGGGCCATGCGGGCCGACGTCACCGCGGCGGTGACGCTGCGGCAGCCGCAGTACCAGGCCTCTGAGTTACTCATCGGGGTGCTCGCTCGCGGCTACCGGGTGCGTGAGGTAGCGACCACCATGCGCCGGCGCTCCTCCGGCACCAGCAAGAAGGGAGGCAATCTGCTGTACGGAGGGCGCTACGCCCGCGTCGTCATCGGCACCTGGTTGCGGGAGCGCCGAGCGGCTCGGGCAACTCCCGCTCCGGTCACCTCCGGGGAGGCACCGGCTCCCGACGTTTCCTTCGATCGCTGAACAGCACGTGCTCGAAGATCAGGAACTTGCCGACGAACAGCAGGCCGTACGTCGCGGTGAAGGTCAGCGTCACCAGCGCGACCTGCATGGCCCGGTCGCGGGTGAGCGCCTCCACGTGGGCGTCTACCCAACTGGTGGTGCTCGAGGCGACGAGCAGGTTGGTGAGGATGACCGCGAGGTAGGGCAGCGTCTCCCGGAGGAAGTCCGGGCGACCCCGCTGCGACCAGGCCCAGCCCCGATTGAG
>JBBSMJ010000278.1:0-2565 GCA_038233235.1 Actinomycetes bacterium
CGTCGGGAAGGTAGCGGGCGTGGAAAGTTCCGTCGGCTCCCTGAACCGACTGCAGAAACGTCAGGACGCGCACCGCGTCGGCATGGTGACCGGTGGCCGCCAACGCGACCGCGACAAAGGAGGCGTCGCGCGGCCAGACGTGGCGCCACCGCGTCGACCAGCCAGCGACGCTGGCACCGTTCGGCAATGTGAGGGCATGGATGTCGAGCAGCGCCGCCGTCACCAGGTCGCCCCAGCGGCCGTACTGGCCAGGCACTCGCCCGGCGGCCAGCCAGCTTCGCTGCGCGCGGGCGAGCCTCAGCGCCGACCGGCGGGCGTGCGGAGAACTCCGCTCGAGGTCGAGTACGCGGGTGCCCGGCAGGTACTGAACCGCCGACCGGACCGGCACCAGGTGACGCGACCCGTCACCGCTCACCGCGATGCCGTCGGCGTACAGCGGCACCGGCTTCTCGGCTGCCCGGTACGAGCCCGCCGCCACACTCCCGAGTGGGAGGACAGCGCACAGCGCCAGCACGGACCAGCGTCGCCGCGTCATAGTGCTCGGTACCGGCTCTCCGTCCCGAGCAGTCAGCAGAGTTGACGAGCCGCTGCCCGGTTCGGCTCTTGGTGGCCGACTCTAGTGGCGGAGGACGCGAGCGCCCCTGCAGGCGGTCTCGGCGGGGTGTCGAAAACAGCGTTCCCGGTTTCGACACCCCTCGTGAAGGCGCCCAAAAGGACGCCACGATCAAAAGGACAGGGCATGACCGCCACCGCCACCTCCCAGGGGGTGGTACACCCGCGCAGCATGGTTCCGGTCAAAGTGGGATGAAGGGCCCGCGGGCCTTGGCATGCCGCGGGTGTCCCACTACGGTGGTCCGGCGTTCGAGCCGTGAATCACGTTTGCACGTTGAGGTGGGACATGGCGACCAAGCCGGTGAAACTTGCCATCCTGCGGGCCCGTCACGACACGTCGGTCCCCTACATCAGCGATGCGGCGTGCATCGCGATGTTCATGACGAATGCCGACCGGCGCTCCGTCCTGAACTTCTGGGAAGCGGTTACCGACTCCTACCTCCAGTTCGACGGCAGCTCGCTGATGCCGTGGGTCGACATCACCCTCGACCCGGCGGACACGTCACGCCGCGCGCAGGTGGCGAAGGCGTACGAAGCCGCCCGCGCGCTGCCCGGTGCGGTGCTTGACGGCTTCGACGGGTTCGTCGTCCTCACCTGGCCCGGCACCGTCCAGATGCCGAACCCGGACGCCGACAAGCCCGGCCAGCCCGCCACCGTGCCGCAGGGCATCGACTCCGGCGCGGGGCCCGTCGTCGCCGGCAAGCCCGCCTGCGCGCTGCCCGTCATGGGCAGCAACCACACCTTCTGCTGTCACGAGGTCGGGCACGTGCTGGGGTTCGGCCACACCTACGGCGTGTGGAACAACGGCATCGACTGGGACGGCAAGCCGCCGTTCGACCAAGGGCAGGTCTACGGCGACCCGTACGACGTGATGTCCTCCGCCGCCTTCGGCACGCGCAACCTCGACCCGACACTGTCCGCGTACTTCGCCAACCCCACCTTCGCCGGTCCGGCGGTGCCGGACTGGCCGAACCCGGGCGCGTTCAGCATGGGCCCCGAACCGGCGCGGGCCCACGTCCACCTGTGGGACCCGCGGGCCGTCCCGGAGAACACGGTTCGTCATGTGCCCTCCCCGGTCGGTGGTGGTGCCCACCGGGCCCGGCTGATGGCTGCCGGGCGACACTCCGGTGGAACCAGCCTGCTCGTGGTCCACCCGGCCGACGAGGACGCCGAGGGGCGGGGCCGCTGCTACGTCGAGTACCGCGAAAGTACCCGGTGGGACCAGGGTCTCGACCTGTCCGGCACGGACCTGGCCCGCCAGGCGGTCGTCGTACACACGCTCGCCGACGCCACGGGCGACGGGGTGCGGTGCTGGTACCGCGGCCGCATCCTCGTGCCGCTGGAGGCGGACACCGACCTGGTCGTCGAAGGGACGCCGCTGGTCGTCCGGGTGCTCGACGCCGATACCGACGCGGGCGCGGTCGAGGTGGAGATCTCCCTGTCCGCGCCGCGCGAGGTGAGCATCGACGTACGCAACTATGAGGCGCTGCTGGACGTGCGGGACCCGCAGGAGATGGGCACGCCGTGCGGGGACACCATCGTGTCGGCCACCCGGATCTGGCAGACGACGTCGCACTACACGCCGGTTACGCGCGGGTTCGGCGGCTTCGGCGCGCCTGATGTGGTGAGCCCGGTGCTGACGTGGACGGTGGGCGGCACGGTGCTCGCCGCCGGGACCGGCTCGGTCGACGTCGCGTACGACGACGCGGTCTTCGCGGTGGATTACGAGCTGGACGCCGCCACCGGACGGCTCGTCCTCGTCGCCCGCGGTGGTGAGCGCTACACCGCCGACGTGTCCGTCACCGCCACGGAGCCCGGCGGGGGTGACGCCGTCACTGCGGTCGAGCGCTTCGACCCCGTCGGCTGGACCACCGGCTACACCGCGGCCGATCTCGCCAAGCTGGATCGCTGTATGACCGAACGGTTCCAGCGTGTCTTCGTCCGCCCGCGGGA
>JBBSMJ010000279.1:0-2557 GCA_038233235.1 Actinomycetes bacterium
AGATCTTCAACGGCCTGGTCAGGCTGGCCTGCACCCAGCCCGCCGGTAGGCGCTGCAACTACGAACCGGTCCCCGATCTGGCGGAGAGCTGGACGATCTCGCCCGATGGCAAGACCTATGTCTTCAACCTGCGCCGAGGGGTCAAGTGGCACGACGGTCAGCCGTTCACCTCGGCGGACGTCGTCTACAGCTTCGAGCAGGTTCTGCTCACCCGGCACCCTCGCACCCGGACCTTGAGGGACCGAGTGATCGCAAGCGTGACGGCGGCGGGACCCAACCAGGTGGTCTTCAGCCTCAATCAGCGCTACAGCCCGCTGCTGCTGTTTCTCGACGAGGACAACGGGGCGATCCTGCCCGCGCACCTCTTCGAGGGGACCGACCCCGCGACCAACCCGCACAACTGTCCGACGGTCGAGAACTGCCAGACGCCGGTGGGCACCGGGCCCTTCAAGTTCGACTCACGGCAGGCGGGCAGCATCAACCTCGTCCGCAACGACGACTACCACGAGCCCGGCCGCCCATACCTGGACGGGATCATCTTCCGCTTCATCGCCGGACCCGATGCCACGACGGCGTTCGAGCGGGAGGAGGTCGATCTGATCAACCCCGACACGCAGCAGATCAGCCGGCTCAGGGACGAGCTCGGAGCGACCATCACCGAGGAGGGACGAGAGGGGTTTGCTCGCGTGGTTCGCCTGATCCCGAATCTGAGGCCGTGTGACGACCCCAAGGCCCCGCCCGTATGCGGCCGTACCGGCGGGGTCAACCCCTTCGCCGACAAGAACGTGCGGAAGGCGATCGCCTTCGCGATCGACAAGGACGAGCTCAACCGTGTCGAGTACGGTGGGCTTGCCCAGCCCGCCACCGGACCGCTGACGCGGTTCCTCGAGCCCTTCTACAACCCCGACACCCAGCCGCAGTACGACCGCGACGTCGCTCGGGCCAACCAGCTGCTCGACGCCGCCGGCCTGCCGCGCGGCTCCGATGGGGTGCGCTTCCGGCTCACGTTCATCTACGACCCGGGCTTCGCGCAGGCGGCCGCGGCGCTCAAGCGACAGCTCGGCGAGGTCGGGATCGAGCTGACGCTCGACGAGAAGCCCTTCGGCGCCTGGGTCAAGCAGCTCTACATCGATGGGAACTTCGATTTCGGCTACAGCAACATCACGGATCCGGCCGACCCGGAGATCGGCCTGCGCCGCACCGTCACGTGCGGCAACATCTCGCCGCCCGCTCCCTTCACCAACGGGGCGGCCTACTGTAATCCGCAGCTCGACTCGCTCTTCGACCAGGCGGCGCAGGAGCCCGATGAGGCCGCCCGGGCGCGGCTCTACTTCGAGATCCAGGACGTGCTGGCGGACGAGCAGCCCTACATCTACGCCATCGACGTGATCGGTCCCTACGCGTACTACGCGAAGCGGTTCCGCGGCTTCGAGGCGGCTGCGCCCAAGACCCCGTACTACTTCGGAAGGACCGTGTTCGGCGTCAAGCCCTCGACCGGGACCGACCCCGAGACTGGCAAGCTCAGGGACTGCCCGGGCGCGACGAACGCGATCAGCGCCACGAGTGGCGACGACAAGATCGCGGGCACCGCGGCCAACGACAACATCTTTGCCGGAGCGGGCAACGACGAGGCCAACTCGCTACCCGGCAACGACTGCATCGACCTCGGGACCGGCGACGACCGTGGGCAGGGAGGCGCGGGAGCGGACGGCCTGCAGGGCGACTCCGGCGACGACGGACTCTCCGGCAACGACGGTGACGACAAGGTCCAGGGCGGAGCGGGCAAGGACCGCGTCTTCGGCCGCGACGGCGCCGACGGCGTCTCGGGCAACGCCGGCGACGACACGGTCAGGGGCGGACCGGGCAAGGACCGCGTCTTCGGCCGCGACGGCGCCGACGGCGTCTCGGGCAACGCCGGCGACGACACGGTCAGGGGCGGACCGGGCAAGGACCGCGTCTTCGGCCGCAAGGGGAGCGATAGGCTGTCGGGCAACGCTGGCGATGACACGGTGAGCGGCGGAGCCGGCGCCGACCGCATCTTCGGCCGTTCCGGCGTCGACCGTCTGCTTGGCGGTCCCGGCGACGATCTCATCGTGGCTCGCGACGGGCGTCGGGACGGGAGGATCGCTTGCGGCAGGGGCCGCGACACCGTCATCGCAGATCGGGTCGACCGGGTGGCCGACGACTGCGAGCGGGTGCTCAGAGCCAAGCGCGGGGGCGGTGAATCCTCGTAGGATTGCGAGCGACCGGCGGGCCCGGTAGGTGTCCGCCGGTCGGGACCGGCCGGCCAGGCGCTCAGCGGCGAAAGACCCGCTCGCAGTTTCGCAGCACGTCGAGCCGATCCGCGGCGACCGTGTCGCGTCCGCTGCCGCAGTCGATGACCTCGCGCACGCCGTCGCGGACCCTGATCCGGTCGTCGCCCTGGCGACCGAAGACGCGGTCGCGGCCCCCGTTGGCCTGGATCCTGTCGTCGCCGGCGTTGCCCGAGATGCGGTCGTCGCCGCCGCGGCCGAAGATCCGGTCGCCGCCGCCTCCGCCGCGGATCAGATCCGCGCCG
>JBBSMJ010000280.1:0-2546 GCA_038233235.1 Actinomycetes bacterium
CCCCCGCTCGGCGAGGGCGTCGCAGGCGCGTACGACGTCGACGCGGCGTTCCCCGGCCACGACGACATCGGCGACCTCGCGAAGCGCATCGCACCGGTCGGGGGGCGCCTGCTCGGTGGTGAGCACGATGCCGCGTACCAGCGCGCCGGCGAACAGCGGCGTCGTCGGATCGAGACCGTCCAGCGACCCGCTGACGACGGCGACGGTCGGTGCGGGCGGCTTCCCCGCGGCGCGGCGAACGGCGGCGTTCTCCGCGCGGGGGCGCACCGGACGGTAGCGCTCGACCCGCACCGTCTCGGCACCGACGATCAGGACGTCGGCGAGCGCCCGGAGCGCGCCGAGAACCCGCCGGTCCGCGGTTCCGGACAGCCCCCGGGAGCTGCCGGCGGGCCCGGCCGCGCTGGCACCGTCCGCACTGGCGACGACATTGGCTCGCAGCCATCGTCGTCCGGCGGGGTAGCCGTAGACGTCGAGCAGCTCGACCGCATGGGCGAGGTCGGCGGGCTGCGGGAAGAGGGCGCGCACGGCAGCGCAGTCAAGCACCCCCGCGCGCAAGCCGGACGGCTGCGCTAGTCCAGCTCCACGATGGCTACCCCCGGACCGTCCAGCTCCACCGCGCGATCGCCGCAGCTGGCGCCCGGCGACGAGGCCAGCAGCACGGCCGCGGGCGCACCGTCTACCGGCACCGCCTGTCGGCGGGTGGCGAGGTTGACGACCACCCGCAGCCGGCCGCGGTGCATCACCAGCCACCGCGCGTCCTCGTCGTAGCTCACCCGCAGCCGGTCCAGCCGCGGATCGGTGAGGTCGGGGTACTGGCGGCGTACGGCGATCAGCCTGCGGTAGAAGTCGAGGATGCCGGCGTGGGGCTGGCGCATCGGCTCCGCCCAGTCCAGCCGCGACCGCTCGACCGTGGAGGGATCCTGCGGGTCCGGGATGTCCGCAGCGGCCCAGCCGTGCTCGGCGAACTCCGAGCGCCGCCCCGCCCGCACGGCTGCCGCGAGCGCTGGCTCCTGATGGTCGGTGAAGAACTGCCACGGGGTGGACGCCCCCCACTCCTCGCCCATGAACAGCATGGGGGTGTACGGCGCGGTGAGCACCAGGGCTGCCCCGATCTGCAGCAGCGCCGGGGCCAGGGTGGCGGACAACCGGTCACCCACTGCCCGGTTACCGACCTGGTCGTGGTTGTGCAGGTAGCCGAGGAAGCGATAGCCGGGGGTGACCTGCACGTCGACCGGGCGTCCGTGGGTGCGGCGGCGGAAGGACGACCAGGTGCCGGCGTGGAAGAACACCCGCTGCAGGGTCGTCGCCAGGCAGGCCAACGAGCCGAAGTCGGCGTAGTAGCCCTGCCGTTCACCGGTGAGCAGCGCGTGAAGAGCGTGGTGGATGTCGTCGTCCCACTGGGCCGTCAGCCCGTACCCCCCCGCCTCGCGCGGGGTGACGATCCGGGCGTCGTTGAGGTCGGACTCGGCGACGAGGAACAACGGGCGGCCCGCGGCGGTGGCCAGCGCGTCGACCTCGACGGCCAGTTGCTCCAGCACGTGGGTGGCGCGCTCGTCGACGAGGGCGTGGACGGCGTCGAGCCGCAGCCCGTCGACGTGGTAGTCGCGCAGCCACATCAACGCGTTGTCGACGATGAAGCGAGGTACCTCGTCCGAGCCCTCGCCGGACAGGTTGACCGCGGGGCCCCACGGGGTGGGATGACGATCGGTGAAGTACGGCCCGAACCGGTCGAGGTAGTTCCCGCTGGGACCGAGGTGGTTGTAGACGACATCGAGTACGACGCCCAGGCCCCGGGCGTGGCAGGCGTCGACGAACCGCTTGAAGCCGAGCGGTCCGCCGTACGGTTCGTGGACGGCCCACAGGGCCACACCGTCGTAGCCCCAGCCGTGCCGGCCGGGAAACGCCGCGACCGGCATCACCTCGACGCAGTCCACGCCGAGGTCGACGAGGTGGTCAAGCCGGTCGATGGCCGCGTCGAAGGTGCCGTCGGTGGTGAAGGTGCCGATGTGCAGCTCGTAGAGAATCGCCCCCGGGAGCGGTACGCCGCGCCACCCGTCGTCGGTCCAGGCGAAGGCGTCGTGGTCGAGCAACCGGCTCGGCCCGAGCACGCCGTTCGGCTGCCACGCCGAACGGGGGTCGGGCAGCGGCGCCCCGCCATCGAGGACGAAGGCGTAGTCGCTGTCCGCGCCGGTTTCGGGGATCAGCTCCCACCAGCCGGGCCGCTCGGCAGCGTGCATCGAGTGGCGGGTGCCGTCGACCTCGACGTCGACCACGTCCGCCGACGGTGCCCACACCGCCAACCGCGTCATGCCCCTACTCCATCACCGGGTCAGCAGGGCGACGGGGAAGCCAGCGAGCAGCTCGGCCACTAGTGCTTCTCCGGCCTGCCAGCGGACACCGGTGAGCAGGTCGTGCCAGTCACCGGGGGGCAGCTCGACGGTTGTGTCGCGCCAGCCGCCCGCCCGCTCCAGCCCAAGCAATAGGCGCGGGGCCACCGTCACCACGCGACCGGAGCGGACGAAGCCGACCACGTGTGCCGCCGCGGC
>JBBSMJ010000281.1:0-2546 GCA_038233235.1 Actinomycetes bacterium
AGAGGACCCCCGTCCTCTACGTCGGCGGGCTAGGCCGCAGCGGCTCAACCCTGTTGAACCGGCTGCTCGGCCAGGTGCCCGGTCACGTCGCTGTCGGGGAGTTGGTCTATTTGTGGGAACACTCGCTCACTCGGGATCACGAGTGTGGGTGCGGCAAACGGTTCATGGCCTGCGAGTTCTGGAGCTCCGTCGGAAAGCACGCCTTCGGCGGATGGCAAAACATCGAGGGCAGTGAGATCTTCGCGTTGCAGCGCTCCGTGGCAAGCGCCAGCTACATCCCCCTCCTCATTGCGCCCCGGCTGTGGCCCGCCTTCAACACCCGAGTGCAGCGCTACGCCGATGTCATGGGGCGACTGTTCGAGGGCATCCGGCTGGCGTCGGGCGCCAACGTCATCGTCGACTCCAGCAAGTACCCTGCTCCGCTTTACCTGCTGCGGCACGTGCGTGGCATCGACCTGCGCGTCGTGCACATCGTGCGTGATCCGCGCGGGGTGGCGTACTCCTGGAGCAAGAAGGTTCGCCGGCCCGAGCAGGGCACCGCCGCCGAGGAGGACATGCCTATCTGGTCGGCACGACTCGTCGCCCGCCGCTGGCTGACGACCAACGCGCTCATGACGCTGCTGGGCAAGCTCGGCGTCCCAGTCCTCGAGCTGCGCTACGAGGACCTCGTACGTGACCCCAGCAGTCACATTCAGCGCATCGTCGAGTTCATGGACCAGCCGCTGCCGGCGGATGGGCTGGACTTCATCGGGGACGGGTGGGCCGAGCTCGTCCCGGCGCACACCGCGGACGGAAACCCCATGCGCTTCGCTACCGGCCGTACCAAGATCCGGGTCGACGAGGCGTGGCGGGAGAAGCTGCCGGATTCTCGACGGCGCGTCGTCGAAGCCTGGACGTGGCCACTGCGCCGGCACTATGGCTACGGCCCGCTGGAGCGGACGCCCGACCTCACCAGCGTCTGAGCCACTTTGGGGCAGTCGCTGGCTAACGAAACGTTGTGAACGTATTGTTAGCGCTATGGCAGTACTGAGTGGGCGCCCGTTGTTGGACACCCGCGCGGACGCGGCGCTGTTCAGCGGACGTACCGAGGAGCTGGCCCAGCTGCGCTGGGCGCTCCGCCGACAGCTCAACTGTCTGCTGCTCGGCCCCCGCGGGTCGGGCAAGTCCTCGCTGCTGCGCTACCTGCTCTGGCAGCAGCGCGACGACCCCCTCGAGGACAGTACCCGGCCGCCGCCTTTCTTCATCGACGCCGCGGGGGTGTCCACGGCCGGGGCGCTGCTTGCCTTGGTTGCTGCCCGGCTGGGGACGGACAGCGAAGAGTCGACCGAGGCCCGCCGGTTGCTCGATCGGCTCGCCGGCCTCCCCGCTGATGCTTGGCCGGCGTTCGTCGTACTCGATCAGCCCACGGCGACGGCGGCGCACGCCGTCTTCGGTCAACTGCGCGACGAGGTGTGGCGGTTGCCGGTCAGCTGGGTGGTCGCCGCCGCGGACACCGACGAGGCGGACCTGCTGCTACCGCCCGCCGATGCGTTCTTCGATGTGGTGGTGCGGCTCGGGCCGCTCGACGACCAGGCATTGAACGAGGCGCTGCACCGACGACTGGACGGCCAGCTGCCGGACGACGATCTGCGCCAGGTGGTCGAGGCTGCCGGTGGTAACCCCCGCCGGGCACTCGACCTGGCCCGGGCTGCCCTGGCCAGCCCGCAGGACACTGCCGCGGTCACGGAGGCGGCCGCGGGCCGCGGGCAGCGGGCCGCCCGGCTCGGTCGCCCGGCTGCCATGCTGCTCGCCGAGCTGGAGGCCGCGGGCGCGGCCAGTGCGTCGGACGCGCGGCTGCTGGACCGGCTCGGGTGGACCAGGGCACGGGCCAGCCAGGTCTTCGGTCAGCTGGAACGGGCCGGGCTGGTGCAGGCGGCGGCGGTGCGCAACGGTCCCGGCAGGCCGCGGCGCGTCTATCGAGTAGTCGGGGGAGCTGCTCACTAGAGCCGCCCGGTAGAGAATGCGCGGGTGAGCGTCCACGGGCTGTTGCAGCTGCAGGCGGGGCACGCCTTCGATCCTGCTCCGCGCCACGGCGAGCTGTACGCCCTGCACGTTCCCTTCGACGATCTCACCGGCGGTGGGGGCTGCGAGCAGGTCCTCGGCGCGGCGCTGTCGCGAGGTGAGCGAGTCGCCGTCGTCGGCTCCAGCGGCTGCGGCAAGTCCAGCGTCATCTCTCACGTGCTCAACCCGCTCGTGGAGGGGCTCGCCCCACTGCCGGTCCCGGTGGCGATCGAGGACCCGCAGGTGGCGACGTCCGCCGTGGCCTTCGCCGCTCATCTGGTCCGCACGGTGGCCCGCTACGTCGAGTACGCGCTCCCGCAGGCGGGCGTCGACGCGGAGGCGGTCGCGCTCCGTACGTCGCGGGAGATCGCCCCGCCGCGGCGTACCCGCTCTTCTCGGCTGAGCGTGGCTCCGAGCTGGATGGGGGCGCGGGTGGAGCTCGCTGCCGAGCTGCGCTCGGCCAGCGAACGCTGGCCGGTGGAGCGGCCCGGCCAGGAGATCATCGA
>JBBSMJ010000282.1:0-2545 GCA_038233235.1 Actinomycetes bacterium
TCGGCGATGGCCGAGGCGTCCCGACCGCCGCCCTGCGCGACGTCGTCCTTGCCGCCCCCGCCCCCGCCGAGCACCTGCGCTGCGGTCCGGACCAGCTCGCCGGCCCGCAGTCCCCACTCCCTGGCGAGCTCGTTGACGGCGGCGACGACGACCGGGCGGTGGTCCGTCGCGGCGGCCAGCACGACCGCGGTCGGTCGATCCGCGGCCATCCGCCCGCGCACGTCGAGTGCGAGCCGGCGCAGGTCGTCGGCGGACGTGCCGTCGGGCGCCCGGTGGGTCACCAGCGCGACCCCGAAGACATCGCGGGCGTCCGCGGCCAGGCCGGGCGCGGCCGCCAGCGCCTGCCCGGAACGCAGCCGCTCGATCTCGCGCTGCGCCTCGCGCAGCTGCGTCACGAGCTGCGCGACGCGGTCGGGCAGGTCCTCCCGCCGCACCTTGAGCTCCTCGGTGAGCCGGGACACCAGCAGGTGCTCGACGGCGAGGTAGCCGTAGGCGTCGGCCCCGACGAGCGCCTCCACGCGGCGTACGCCGGCGCCGATCGAGGACTCACCGAGCAGCTTGACGATGCCGAGCTGGCCGGAGCGGCGGGCGTGCGTGCCGCCGCACAGCTCCCGGGCCCAATCACCGACGGAAACCACCCGCACCAGGTCGCCGTACTTCTCGCCGAACAACGCGAGCGCGCCCGCACTCTTCGCCTCCTGCTGGCTCATCACCTCGGCCCGCACCTCGAGGTCTTCTGCGAGCAGCACGTTGACCCGCTGCTCGACGTCGGCCACCACGCTGGGGAGGACGGCGCCCGGCGCGGCGAAGTCGAACCGGAACCGACCGGGGGAGTTCTCCGACCCGGCCTGGGTGGCCGTCTCCCCCAGCGCCTCGCGGAACGCCTTGTGCACCATGTGGGTTGCGGTGTGCGAGCGGGAGATGGCCCGCCGCCGCTCCGCGTCGACCTCGGCGTACGCCGGCTGACCGGTGCGCACCTCACCGCTAGTCACCCGGGCGCGGTGCACCACCAGCCCGCTCGTCGGGGTTTGCACGTCATCGACCTGGAGCAGCGCGCCGTCGACGCGGATCAGCCCCCGGTCGCTCAGCTGCCCGCCTCCCTCGGCGTAGAACGGGGTGCGGTCCAGGACGATCTCGACCTGCTCGCCCTCCCCCGCTGCCTCGATCACCACCCCGTCCCGCAGCAGCGCCCGCACCTGCGCCTCACCAGCGATCTCGTCGTAGCCGGTGAACGTGGACGGCCCCGCGGAGTCGAGGACGCCGCGGTAGGCCGAGACGTCGGCGCCACCTGTCTTCTTCGCCCGGGAGTCCGCCTTCGCCCGCTGCCGCTGCTCCTCCATGAGCTGCCGGAAGCCGGCCTCGTCGACGGCGAGACCGGCCTCGCCCGCCATCTCGACGGTGAGGTCGATCGGGAAGCCGTAGGTGTCGTGCAGGGCGAAGACGGTGTCGCCCGCCAACGAGTCCCCGCCCTTGTCCTTGGTACGGCGCACGGCGGTGTCGAAGATCGTCGTCCCGGTCCGCAGCGTCTGCAGGAAGGACTCCTCCTCGGCGTCGGTCACTGCATGCAGCCGCCGCGCGTCGGTGAGCAGTTCGGGGTACTGCGGCGCCATCGTCTCGATGGTGCGAGCGACCAGCTCGTGCATGAGCGGTTCGTGCGCTCCGAGCAGGCGCAGGTGGCGCACCGCCCGACGCAGGATGCGGCGCAGCACGTAGCCGCGGCCCTCGTTCGCCGGGACCACGCCGTCGCTGGTCAGCATGACGCCGGCGCGCACGTGGTCGGAGATGACCCGTAGCGACACGTCGGGGCGACCGCCCGCTCCATACCGGTGGCCGGTCAGCTCGGCGGCCCGGTCGAGCAGCGCCCGGGTGGTATCGATCTCGAAGAGGCTGTCCACCCCCTGCAGCACGGTGGCCATCCGCTCCAGGCCCAGCCCGGTGTCGATGTTCTTCGTCGGCAGCTCGCCCTTGACGTCGAAGTCGTCCTTGCGGCGTACCGCGCTCAGGTCGTACTGCATGAAGACGAGGTTCCAAACCTCCAGGAAACGCTCCTCGTCGACGATCGGACCACCCTCGGGTCCGTAGTCCGGGCCGCGGTCGTAGTAGATCTCCGAACACGGCCCGCCCGGTCCGGGTACGCCCATGTGCCAGTAGTTGTCCAGCAGCCCACGCCGCTGGATCCGGTCGGCGGGCAGCCCCACCTTGGCCCGCCACAGGTCGGCGGCCTCGTCGTCGTCGTGGTAGACGGTGACCCACAGCCGGTCCTCGGGCAGGCCGTAGCCGCCGTCGGCGACGGAGCCGGTGAGCAGCTCCCAGGCGAGCGGGATCGCCGTCTCCTTGAAGTAGTCGCCAAAGGAGAAGTTGCCGCACATCTGGAAAAAGGATCCGTGCCGGCCCGTCTTGCCGACCTCCTCGATGTCGACGGTGCGTACGCACTTCTGCACGCTGACCGCGCGCTGGTAGGGCGGCGTCCGCTCGCCGAGGAAGTACGGCTTGAACGGCACCATGCCGGCGGGGACGAGCAGCAGGGTGGGATCGTCGGAGATCA
>JBBSMJ010000283.1:0-2534 GCA_038233235.1 Actinomycetes bacterium
AACGGCAACCTGACCAACACCGGCGAGCTCGTCCGCATCGCCGACGAGCGGCGCAGGGCCGGAGGCGAGATGCCGTACGCCGGCACGTCGTTCGTCTCCACCAGCGATACGGCGCTGATCACCGCCCTGCTTGCCGGCGGCGCCGACCGGCCGCTGGAGACGGTGGCGGGTGAAGTGCTGCCGCTGTTACAGGGCGCCTTTTCCCTGGTCTTCATGGACGAGTCCACCCTGTACGCCGCCCGCGACCCGCTGGGCATCCGCCCGCTGGTGCTCGGCCGGCTGGAACGGGGGTGGGTGATCGCCAGCGAAACCGCGGCGCTGGACATCGTGGGCGCGTCGACGATCCGGGAGATCGAACCGGGCGAGCTGATCGCCGTCGACGAGCACGGCTTGCGGTCGACCCGGTTCGCCGAGGCCAAACCCAAGGGCTGCCTGTTCGAGTACGTCTACCTCGCCCGGCCAGACACCACCATCGCCGGTCGGGGGGTGCACATGACCCGGGTAGAGATCGGCCGCCGGCTGGCCCGCGAGCACCCGGCCGACGCCGACCTCGTCATCCCGGTGCCCGAGTCCGGCACCCCCGCAGCGGTCGGCTACGCCGAGGCGAGCGGCATCCCGTACGCCATCGGGTTGGTGAAGAACTCGTACGTCGGGCGGACGTTCATCCAGCCCAGCCAGACCATTCGGCAGCTCGGTATTCGACTCAAGCTCAACCCGCTGCGCGACGTCATCGCCGGCCAACGGCTCGTCGTGGTGGACGACTCGATCGTGCGGGGCAACACCCAGCGCGCGCTGGTGCGCATGCTGCGGGAGGCGGGTGCAGCGCAGGTGCACGTGCGCATCTCCAGTCCCCCGGTGAAGTGGCCCTGCTTCTACGGCATCGACTTCGCCAGCCGCGCGGAGCTGATCGCGCACGGGCTGGAGGTGGAGGAGATCCGCCGCTCGATCGGTGCCGATTCCCTCGGCTACGTCTCGCTTGCGGGGTTGGTGGAGGCGACGGAGCTGCCGGAGGACCGCCTCTGTCACGCCTGCTTCGACGGGCAGTATCCGTTGCCCCCGCCGGAGCCGATTCCGTTGGGTGCGCAGCTGCTCGAGGTGGCCGGCGACACCGGTCGCCGCTGACCCCGTGACTCCGGTGACAGACGCGTACGACGCCACGGGTGCGCGCACCTATGCCGCCGCCGGTGTCGACATCGTCGCCGGGGAGCGGGCGGTCGACCTCATGCGGACCGCCGTCGCGGCGGCCGGCCGGCCCGAGGTGGTCGGCGGGTTGGGCGGCTTCGCCGGCCTGTTCCGGCTGGACCCCTCCGCCTACCGCCGACCGCTGCTGGCCACCTCGACCGACGGGGTCGGGACCAAAGTCGCCATCGCGCAGGCGCTGGACCGCCACGACACGGTCGGCATCGACCTCGTCGGCATGGTCGCCGACGACCTGGTGGTGTGCGGGGCCGAGCCGCTGTTCCTCACCGACTACATCGCCTGCGGGCAGGTGGTGCCCGAACGGATCGCCGCGATCGTCGCCGGAGTGGCGGAGGGCTGTCGGCGGGCTGGCTGCGCGCTGCTCGGGGGGGAGACGGCGGAGCACCCAGGCCTGCTCGGGCCGGAGGACTACGACCTCGCCGGCGCCGGCACCGGGGTGGTCGAGGAGGACAACCTGCTGGGCCGGCACCGCGTCCAGGTCGGGGATGCGCTGGTCGGCCTCGCGTCCTCGGGGCTGCACGCCAACGGCTACTCCCTCGTGCGGCAGGTGCTGCTCACAGACGCTGGCTGGACGTTGGAGCGCTCCATCGAGGAGCTGGGCCGGACGCTCGGTGAGGAGCTGCTCGAACCAACCCGTATCTACGCGCGGGGATGCCTCGCCGCGGCCGCGGCGTACGACGTCCATGCCCTTGCCCACGTCACCGGTGGTGGGCTTGCGGCCAACCTGGCGCGGGTGCTGCCGGTGTACGCGGACGCCGTGCTGGACCGGGGGGCGTGGACCCCGCCGGCCATCTTCGGCCTCGTCGGCGGCGTGGGCCGGGTGGAGCAGGCAGAGCTGGAGCGGGTGCTCAACATGGGGGTGGGGATGGTCGCCGTCGTCGCCTCCGACGAGGCGGACGGAGTGCTGCGGCTGCTGCGCGAGCACGGACTGCCCGCATGGCCGCTAGGGGAGGTCGTCGGGGGGTCGGGCAGCGTCCGGCTCACCGGTACCCACCCTGCTGGCTGATCAGCGGGCGGCACGTCCTCGCCCGTCCTGCCCGTTGTCCCCGTGTCCGGTGTCGCCGTGCCCGTTGTCGCCGTACGCGTCGTCCCCGTCCCCGTCTTCTTGGTCGTCCGCCGCGTACTTGGCGTACGGGTCGTCCGCCTCGTCCTCGTCCTCTTCCACCTCGGGTTCCTCCCCCGGCGGGAGGAGCTCCGCGCGCAGTCGGTCCAGGTCGGTACCGCCGCTGCTGTACTTCAGCTGGCGGGCAACCTTGGTCTGCTTGGCCTTAGCCCGGCCGCGCCCCATCGGCTCGACCCCCTCGGAATCCGGGCGCACCGCCCGGAGGCAATAG
>JBBSMJ010000284.1:0-2532 GCA_038233235.1 Actinomycetes bacterium
GGGGGTCAGCGGACGGTGACCGGAGCGGGGTCGATGCGGCGTGCGGCGCTGCCGACGCGGCGCAGCCGACGGGTGCCGCCGAGGCCCAGGGTGGCGACGAAGACGGCGGCACCGGTGAGGACGATCATGGTCCCTGACGGCACGTCGAGGTGGTAGCTCGCGTTCATCCCGACGAAGCCACACAGAGCGCCGATGGCGGTCGACAACCCGAGCATGCGCCCGAAGGAGTCGGTGAGCATCCGGGCCACCACCGCCGGAATCACCAGGGTGGCGGCAACCAGCGTCACGCCGATCACCGTGAGCGTGGCGAGGATGGACATCGAGAGCACGAGCATGAGCAGCGCATCAGTGCGCGCGACGCGTACGCCGGAGGAGTCGGCTACCTCCGGGTCGAAACTGGCGAAGAGCAGCGCCCGGTAGCGGGTGAACACGACCAGGCCGGCGAACACCGTCACCGCGACGAGCGCGACGATCTGCCCCCGGGTTACTCCCAGGATGCTGCCGAACAGCGCGGCGTCGAAGCTTGGTCCACGTGACCCGAGCTTCGACAACAGTGCTACTCCCAGCGCGAACGACGCGGTGGTGACCACGCCGATGGCCGCGTCGGCGCCGATGCGGCGGCGGCGGGCGACGGAGTTGATGGCCAGCGCGGACGCCAACCCCCACAGGCCGGCGCCGAGGAAGAAGTTGACCCCGACCAGGGTGCTGGCAGCGAACCCCCCGAAGATCGCATGGGACAGTCCGTGACCGATGTAGGACATTCCCCGCAACACGATGTAGACGCCGACGAGCCCGCACAGGGCACCGGCCAGCGTGGCGGCGATCAGCCCGTTGACGAAGAACTCGAACTGGAACGGTACGAGCAGCCGGCTCACCGGTACGCCGTCCGCCCGGTCGGGTGGGGCGCGTAGTCGTCGACGACGATCGACATCCCCAGGTGCTGCAGTACGTCGAGACGCGCGCCGAACGTCTCCTCGAGCACCGGAGGTACCAGCACCTGCGCCGGCGGGCCACTCGCCACGACGCGATGCCGTAGGCAGATCAGGTGGGGGAGGTGCGCTGCCATCCCGTTGAGGTCGTGAGTGGTGAGCACGATCGAGATGCCGTCCGCGTTGAGTTCGTCGAGCAGGTGCAGTACCTCGTGGCGGGTCGACACGTCTACCCCGGACGTGGGTTCGTCGAGCAGCATCAGCTGAGGTCGCCGGATTAGGGCTCGCGCCAGGAACATGCGTTGCTGCTGACCTCCGGACAGCTCCCTGATGTGCCGGTCGGCGAGTTCGCCGATGCCGAGCCGATCCAGTACGCCGGCGACCTCTCGCCGCTCCTCTCGGCTCGGCCAGGGCAGCACGCGACCCGCCGTACGGGACATGAGGACGCACTCTCGCACCGTCAGCGGGAAGTCCCAGTTGACCGTCTCGAGCTGGGGGACGTAGGCGATGGCGATGCCCGTACGAACCTGGACCGTGCCCTTGGTGGGGCGGATCTTGCGCATGAGCAACCGCAGCAGGGTGGTCTTGCCGGACCCCGAAGGTCCCACGATCCCGCTGAACTGGCCGTCTTCCACCGTCAGGCTCACTCGCTCCAGCACTGGCCCGGTGCCGAAGTCGACGTCGACCCGCTCTAACGCGGCGAGCGGAATCACTGCGGGTACGCCGCCTCGTCGGGAGCCACGTTCTCCACCGTCAGCTCTCGGAGGGCGGAGGCATCCCCACCCAAGCCCTCCACCATGGTGACGAAGTCGTAGCGCATCAGCCCCAACCATGAGTGCTCAGGGTCGCCCGGCTCGCCGGGCAGGTCGTCGTCGCGCAGCGTGTCTTCGTAGCGGGCGCCGGACTCCCGGCCGATCTGGGCCAGCACCGGCGACGGGAAGACCTCCGAGCCGAAGATGGTGGGCACCTCCTCTGTTCTGATCTGTTCGATGATGCGGGCCACCTCCTGCGGAGTGGGGTCCGCGAAGTCCTTCGGCTGCACCGCCCCGATGACCTGCCATTCGTAGTCCTTCGCGAAGTAGGCGTAGGCGTCGTGGTAGGTCAGCAAGCGTCGTCGCTCTTCGGGAAGCGTGGCGCTGGCAACCCGGACGGCTTCGCTCAGCCCAGTTGCCTTCTTGGTGAAGGCGGCGTAGTTGCGCGCGAAGTAGTCGGCGTTGTCCGGGTCCTGCGCGGTGAAGGTGTCGCGGATGACCTCGGCGTACTTCACGGCGTACAGCGGATCGGTCCACAGATGCGGATTGGGCTTGCCCTCCTCCTCGGGGAAGGAGAAGTCGTAGATGTAGTCGCTCTCCGGGAGTACGGCGGTGCCGATCTCGACCAGCTCTGCCTGCGGTGCGATCCGCTCGGCGAGTTCGACGGTGGGGTCCTCGAGCTGCAGGCCGTTGACGAGTACGACGTCGGCCTCGCTCAGCGTCTCGGCGGCACTGGGAGGTGGCTCGAATGTGTGACTGTTCGTCCCCTCCGGGACGATGCCGGTGATGTCCACCCGGTCACCACCGATGTTCGCCGCGATGTTCGTGATCGGAGCAACGGTGGTGGCGAC
>JBBSMJ010000285.1:0-2524 GCA_038233235.1 Actinomycetes bacterium
CCAACGTGGGCGACGAGCCGACCGCGTTCACCGACGCCGACGTGGATGCGTTGCAGCGACTCGACCGGCTGGTTGCCGCCGGTGAGATCGACGCCGACTTCGCGGTACGCCTCACCCGGGCAATGGGTCAGACACTTGCCCGGCTCGCCGAGTGGCAGGTCGACACGTTCGTCGACAACGTCGCGAGCACTCCAGCGTCCGTAGCCGGCGGGGCCGGCGTACCGCAGGCCGCCATCGAGCGGGCGGCACGGTTGCTGCCCGATCTGGAGCACCTACTCGTCTATGTGTGGCGCCGGCAGCTCGCGGCGGCCGCCGGCCGGATGCTCACCGCAGCTGACAGCGATCTCGCCGCCGGTGCCCTCACCGTGGGATTCGCCGACCTGGTCGGCTTCACTCGGCTGTCCCGGCGGCTGGAGGAGGAGCAGCTGGCCCAGCTCGTCGAGGGTTTCGAAACCCGCGCGGCCGACGTGGTCGCCGCGTCCGGGGCCCGGCTGGTGAAGACCCTGGGCGACGAGGTGCTCTTCGTCGCCGACACCGCGGTGGTGGCTGCCGAGGTGGCGCTGCAGATTGCCGAGACCATGACGGCGGACCCTTCCGTCCCCGACGTACGCGTCGGCGTGGCCTCCGGGACGGTGCTCAGTCGCATGGGTGACGTCTTTGGTACGACGGTCAACCGGGCGAGCCGGCTCACCTCCCTGGCCCGACGCGGGACCGTGCTGGTCGATCGAGAGACCGTCGACGCGCTCGCCGACGAGCCGGCGTACGAAGTGTCGTGGCTCTGGCGGCGACCGGTGCGCGGGCTGGGCCTGGTGGAGGCGGCGAGCCTGCGCCGCGGCGGCGTCACTACCCTCGACGCGTGAGCGAAGCCACCGGCGAGGAGCAGTCGTACGGCGAGGACATTGTCGTACGCCGCCACGGCGACCGGGGACATGTCGCCGAGCTGGTGCTGGACCGCGCGGCGGCGCACAACGCGCTGTCCACGGCCATGGCAAAGGCGCTCGCCGCGGCCACCGCAGACTTGAGCGCCGAGCACGCCGTACGTGCGGTTGTCGTCACCTCCTCCTCGGACAAGGCGTTCTGCGTCGGCGCTGACCTCAAGGAGCGCAACTCCTTCTCCGATGCCGAGCTGATGCGACAGCGGCCGCACTTCCGGGCCGCCTTCGGTGGTGTGCTCGCCCTGCCGATGCCGACGATCGCGGCGGTGCACGGCTACGCGCTGGGCGGCGGGTTCGAGTTCGCGCTGTCCTGTGACCTGATTGTCGCGGACGAGACTGCCGTCGTCGGTCTCCCGGAGGTGACGGTGGGTGTGATCCCCGGCGGCGGTGGCACCCAGCTGCTGCTGCGCCGGGTCGGTGCGGCGCGTGCTGCCGACCTCGTCTTCACCGGTCGGCGAGTGAGCATCGACGAGGCGGAGCGGCTCGGCCTGGTGGACCGCCGGGTACCCGCCGGTCGGGACAGAGAGACCGCCCTGGACTTGGCGACGCAGATTGCAGCGAACTCACCGGTCGGTACACGGAACGCCAAGCGGGCGCTGCGGCGCGGTGGGGGGGTCGACCTGGCGACCGGACTCGACGTCGAGGACGGTGCCTGGCGGGCCACCGCGTTCTCCGCGGATCGTGCGGAGGGTGTCGCTGCGTTCAACGAGAAGCGCACCCCCGCCTGGCCGGGCGAGTGAGGACGGCGACATGAGCGACTTGCCGGAGCGCATTTCGCTGCGCGAAGTGGGCCCGCGCGATGGGCTGCAGAATGAGCCGCCCGTGCCGACAGCGGCGAAGGTCGCGCTGATCGACGGGCTGTCGCGCACCGGCGTCGGCCGTATCGAGGCAGTGTCCTTTGTCCACCCCAAGGCGATTCCGCAGATGGCCGACGCGGCCGAGGTCTGGTCGCGGATCACGCGCAACGACGCGATCCGCTACTCGGCACTCGTGCCGAACCTGCGTGGAGCCGAGCGGGCCCTGGACGCCGGATTCACCGAGATCGAGGCGGTGGTGTCCGCCTCCGATACGCACAACCGCAAGAACGTCAACCGCTCCACCGCAGAGTCCCTCGACGACATCGCCCGCGTCGTCGCGTTGGCTCACGGTCGTGGCGCCACTTGCCAGGTGATCGTGTCCACGGCGTGGGGTTGCCCGTACGAAGGGGACGTCCCGGTCGAGCGGGTCGTCGGCGTGGCCGGACGCGCGCTGCGCGACGGGGCCGACTCGGTCTCCTTCGGCGACACCACCGGCATGGCGACTCCGCCGCGGGTGATCCGGCTCGTCGGTGAGCTGCGTTCGGCGTACGCCGACGCCGCGCTGAACCTGCACTTTCACAACACCCGCGGCACCGGGCTGGCAAACGTGGTGACGGCGCTGCAGCTGGGGGTGCGCGACTTCGACGCGTCCGTGGGGGGACTGGGTGGCTGCCCGTACGCCCCGGGGGCAACCGGCAACATCGCCACCGAGGAGTTCGTGCACATGGTGGAGGACATGGGCGTGGCTACCGGAGTGGACATCGAAGCGCTGATCGAGGTGGCCGCCGAGGC
>JBBSMJ010000286.1:0-2520 GCA_038233235.1 Actinomycetes bacterium
CCCCCGGCTGCTGTCCGCGCTCGTGGAGGAGGCGGTCAGCGTCGGCGACCTCGTCCGGTTGCTCACCTTGCGGCAGGGCGAGGCGGAGCTGGTCGAGCTGACACTGCCCGACCAGGGAGGCGTCGTCGGGCGGCGGGTCGGTGATGTGGCGTGGCCCACCGACACCGCCCTCGTCACCATCGTCCGCAGTGGCCGTGTCCTCGCCCCCAGCCCGGATCACTCCCTGGAGGCGGGCGACGAGCTCGTGTTCGTTGCCTCTCCCGACCGGGAGGACGAGCTCGCCGAATTGCTCCACAACGGCTGACAACCCCCGCTAGGTGACGCGCGCGGACCGCCCCGGAGAGACCGGCCGCAGGAGCAGCCAGGAGATCCACACCGCTACCAGGAACAGTGGCCACCCCATCGCCAGCCGGGCCACGCCGAGCGGCACCAGCGCGCCCGCGAGATAGAGCGGCCACTGCACCGCGATCCGCAAGCAGAACATGGCGACCCACACCCAGCTGGCCAGCGTGTACGCGCGCAGCTGCGCCGGATCGCGCCGCCACGCGGTGCCCTGGCCGTTCATCGCACCGACGAAGACGCCGAGGAGCGGCCAGCGCGCAAGGATCGACACGAAGTAAGCCAGGGCGTAGCCAGCGTTGATGAACAATCCGGGAAGGAAGAAGTTCTCCGCGCGGCCGGTGCGTTGGGCGATGAACGCCGCGAACGCGACGCCGACGAAACCGGCGAGCGCGTGCTGCACGGTTTCCCGCCGCGCCAGTCGGACGACGGTGAGCAGCGCGCCGACGCCTACCGCCGCCCAGACCGCAGCGGTGAGTGATCTGGCGACTGTGTAGACAGTGACGAAGACGATGCCGGGAAGTCCGGCGTCCAGCAGTCCGCGGCCGCCGCCGATCGCATCGGCAATGGAGAACCGCTCCTGTACCACGGCCGCGATCGGGCGGGGCGCTTCGCTCACCGGCCCTCGATGGGACGCAGTGTGTAGAGCGGGTTGAAGATGGTGCGCTGCCGGTCGCAGGTGGTCAACAAGCCCCTGGCCTCGAGGACCCGGCCCGGCTCGATCCCGCCTATCCGACGCCGACCGAGCCAGCAGAGGCGGACTACGCCGGTGCCGTCGTACAGCTCGGCTTCGAGGGCCGGTACGCCGGCGCGTGGACGGAGGGTGACCGTGCGCAGCGTGCCGAGGACAGTGGCCGGGTGCCGGTCCACACAGTCGGCAACCGGGGTCGCCCCCGCGTCCTGGCATCCCGCCCGCAGCTCGGCTGCCTCGAACTCGTCGGCGGAGGCGGTGAACCGATCCATCGTCCGCCGCAACAGTCCCCCGCGGCGCTGCGGGTGACCTGCGGTAGCCATGAGGTGAAGGGTAGCCGCGTTCCGCCGGTGCGCTCAGCGCGTCTCGGTCATCTCCGGGCCGCGACGCAACGGACCGGTGGGCTCCTCGCCGCCGCGCGGGCCGCCACCGGTCTCGCCACTGGACTGGCCGCCGGGCTCCGGTGGGAGTGACGCGCCGGCATCGTCGGGCAGCCGCAGCTCCAACGGCTCCCGGGGGGGCATGGGTTGGTCGCCGCGCACCACGACGACGCCGCGGAAGACAGCCTCGAGCGGCGCCGCTCGCTCGGAGTCGACAGCCGCGCGGCCGGTGAAGACCCCGCGCAGGAACCACCGCGGCCCGTCGGCCCCGACGAAACGCGCCGCCTGCATCGTCGTGCGGCCGTCCGCGCCCGGCACCGGCACTCCGGCGCGCAGCTCCGTACCCAGCGCCCCCTCGCCCTCCACCGCCCGGCCACCCGACGAGGACAAGCCAGCGGCGATCTCCGCCCGCAGCTCCTCCCACAGGCCCCTCGATTTGGGTGCGGCGAAGGGCTGCAACTGGACGGCGGAGTCTCCGAGGACCACGGTCGCCGCCACCACCTTGTTCTCGGTGACGTCGACCCGGACCTCCATGTCGGGGGCTACCGGTACCTGCATCCCACCGAGATCGAGGCGGGGTACGTCGTCATCGGGGACCTCGCTCACGTCGTAGGGGCCACCCGCCCGGGCGGCCGTAGCGGTGCCAGCGCTGGTCGAGTCCACGTCCGCGGACGGGCCGTCGATGTCGTCATCAGCCGAGGCGTCGTCGGAGTAGTCGCCGCCGGCCAGCGGGTCAGCACCGTCCGCGGGCTGCGGCGACCCGTCGGCGCCACGGCGTCTGCGGCGAAACACTCAGCCTCCTCCTGTCTCGGTGCGAATTGCGGTGAAGCCTCCGGTGGATCCGTGGCCGCCGTCTCCGCGCGCCGATCCCGGTAGCCGAGCCACCTCGTGGAAGACCGCCCGCTCGACCCGTTGAACGATGAGCTGCGCCACCCGGTCGCCGCGACGGAGGTCGACCGGCCTGCTGGAGTCGGTGTTGAGCAGTGTGACGTGAATCTCGCCGCGGTAGCCGGCGTCCACCGTGCCAGGGGCGTTGACCAGCGTCACCCCGAGCCGGGAGGCGAGACCGGAGCGGGGATGAACGAAGGCGGCGTACCCGTCGGGCAGGGC
>JBBSMJ010000287.1:0-2502 GCA_038233235.1 Actinomycetes bacterium
CTGGAGCCGGACGACGCGCGCCCCGATCACCTGCTGCGCTGCTTCAACCCGCTGCCCGTCTCGGCGTACGAGGAGGTGAGCCCATGAGCACCTCGATGACCGAGAAGCGGTCGGGACAAGAGTCGGGGACCGACCACCTCCTGGAAGTGCGAGACCTGACCGTCCACTTCCCCATCAAGCAGGGCGTCCTCATCGACCGGCAGGTGGGCGCCGTCCGGGCGGTCGACGGGGTTGACCTCAGCGTCGCCCGCGGGCGCACGTTCGGTCTGGTGGGGGAGTCCGGCTGCGGCAAGAGCACGCTCGGGCGGGCGGTGTTGCGCCTGGTCGAGCCGACGGGGGGGACGGTCACGTTCGACGGGGTCGACGTGAGCTCGCTCAAGGGCGAGGAGCTGCGGCGCATGCGTAAGCGCATGCAGATGATCTTCCAGGACCCCATGTCCAGCCTCGACCCCCGGCAGAGCGTGGAGTCGGTGATCACCGAGCCGCTGCGCGCCCACGACATCAAACCCGGTGACTCGGGTTACTCCGGTCGGGTCCACGAGCTGCTCGACGTCGTGGGGCTGCCGGCGAGTGCTGCCTCGCGCTATCCGCACGAGTTTTCCGGAGGGCAGCGGCAGCGCATCGGCATCGCCCGGGCGATTGCCCTCAATCCCGACCTCATCATCGCCGACGAGCCCGTCTCCGCCCTCGACGTCTCCATCCAGGCGCAGGTCGTCAACCTGCTCGAGGAGCTACAGGAGCGGTTCGGGCTCACCTACCTGGTCATCGCGCACGACCTCGCCGTCGTACGCCACATCAGCGAGACCATCGCCGTGATGTACCTCGGCACGATCGTCGAGCAGTCGCCGTCGGAGAGCCTCTACCTCGACCCGTTGCATCCCTACACGATTGCCCTCATGTCGGCGGTGCCTATCCCGGACCCACGGGTCGAGGAGGAGCGGGAGCGGATCCTGCTCGTCGGCGACCTGCCGTCACCGGCCAACCCGCCGGACGGCTGCCGGTTCCACACCCGCTGCCCGTTCCGCCAGCCCACCCGCTGCCACGACGAACGGCCCGCGCTGCGGGAGCTCCGTCCCGAACGGTGGGTGGCCTGCCACTATGCGGAGGAGATTCAGGCCGGGAAGATCACCCCGGACGAGTCTTCGCACGATCCGCACGCCACCCAGCTGGCTTACGACAGCACTCGTCCCGCGGACGCGGAGGCAACCAGTGACTCCTCGCCCAGCTCGTTCGACGCGCCCGACACCCGCTATCGCGACGTCGGTGGCGAGTAGCCGCTCCCGCAAGCCCGTCCGCCGCTATTCCGTGGTGACCGCCCGCAGCACGTCGAGTCGCGCGGCGCGCCGCGCCGGCCACAGCGCGGCCAGCACGCCGATGAGGCCGGCCAACAGCAGGAAGACAATCAGGGACGGCACCGGAATGCTCAGCACGTCGATGCCCTCCGCGGCCAGCACCCGCTGCAGCGCGATCCCGAACGCGATCCCGAGCGTCAAGCCCAGCAGGGCACCGAACAGCGAGATGACGACCGACTCGCGGCGGATCATGCGGCGCAGCTGACGCCGGCTCATCCCCACCGCACGCAGCAGCCCGATCTCCCGGGTCCGCTCGATCACCGATAGCGCCAGCGTGTTGACGATGCCCAGGACCGCGATGATCACCGCGAGGACCAGCAGTGCGTAGATGAGGGAGAGCAGCTGGTTGATCTGGTTGCGCTGCTCGTCCTTGAACTCGGTCTGGTCCTTGAGCTCGACGTTGGGGAAGGCGGCGACCTTGGCGTCCAGCGCCGAGCCGACAGCTGCTGCATCGGCCCCGTTCTCCAGGGCGACGTAGACGAAGTTGTCCCGGTTGCTCCCGCCGTTGGCGGTCAGGGTGGTCAGCGAGATGACATGGGTCCCCAGAAAGTCGTTGCGTACGAAGACGCCACCGATGCGTAGCCGCTGCGGCGCGCCCGTCCGGAAGGTGACGTCGACGGTGTCGCCAACCTTCCAGCCCTTGTCCGTCGCCACCTGCTCGGCGACGAGAAGGCCTCCATCGGAACCAGTGTTCAGGCCGGCACCGGAACCGGCGACGAACTCGACGGCGAGTGCCTCGTCGAGAACCTCGGGGGACACCGCGGTCACGAACTGCTGGCCGCCGGCGACCTCGGCTACTGCGAAGCGCTGCTCGCCGACGGCGGCCACTCCGGGAACGTCCCGCACGTCAGCCGCGACCTGTGCGCTGAATCCCATTTGGGTGGAGTTCGACACGACAAAGTCCCCGCCCAAGGACCGGTCGATGAGCTTGTCCACCGAGGATGTCGTGGAGGAGCCGAGCACACTCATCGCGCTCACCAGGGCAAGCCCGATCATCAGCGCGGAGGCGGTGGCCGCGGTCCGACGTGGGTTGCGCAGCGCGTTCTCCACCGAGAGCCGGCCCACGGCGCTGCGGCGAAGCGGTGCCCCCAGGATCCGGATGACCGGGCGGCTCACCAGCGGGCTGAGCAGAGCCACCCCGATGAAGACC
>JBBSMJ010000288.1:0-2498 GCA_038233235.1 Actinomycetes bacterium
CACGCTGTCCGGGCCATCCGCGGGCAGGGGCGGGCCAGTCCGAATGTCGTCCAGCCAGGCATTCGGCGCCGGCAGGGTCGTGTGACGGCGCAGTACGTCTATGACGTACGCCCGCAAGCTCATCCCCGCGCCATCGGCGCGCCGCACGAGCTCGGCGTGGGTGGGCTCGTCCAGGTCGCGAATGTGCATGTTCACGCCCATGGTCTCTACGGTAGCAAACTGCTACCAAAGCTGGACGGCGGGGCCCGCCGGTCAGGTCACCGGTTGGGGGGTCAGCCGCAGCGTCTGCCGCCGGTGCCGCAGGCTCTCCACGGTGAAGAGCACCAGGGCAGTCCACACGAGGAGAAAGCCGACGAGCCGTACCGGCGGCATCGCCTCGTGGAAGACCAGCAACCCGAAGGCGAACTGCAGGATCGGGCCGAGGTACTGCAACAGGCCGAGCACCGACAGCGGGATGCGCCGGGCGGACGCCCCGAAGAGCAGCAGCGGCACCACGGTGACCACGCCACCCAGCGCGAGCAGCATCGCGTGGCCAGCGCCCAGACCGGTGAAGGTCGATTCCCCGCGGCTGTCCAGCAGCCACAGCCAGGCCAGCGCCGGCAGCGCGAGCGCCGCGGTCTCCACGGTCAGCCCCTCGACCGGAGCGACCGGGGTGGTCTTCTTCAGCAGGCCGTACAGAGCGAAGGACCCAGCCAGCACCAGCGCGATCCAGGGCACCCGGCCGTACCCCGCGGTGAGCACCACGACCGCCACGGTCGCCACCCCGACGGCCACCCACTGCCCGCGACGCAGCCGCTCCTTTAACACGACGACGCCGAGGAGCACGCTGGCCAGCGGACTGATGAAGTAGCCGAGCGATGTCTCCACGACGTGCCCGTGGTTGACCCCCCAGATGTAGGTCCACCAGTTGAGCCCGATGAACAGGCCGGCGAGCAGTAGGCCGAGCAGCGTTCGCGTGTCGCGAACGACCCGCCGGCTCCACGACCAGCGGCGCTGTAGGGCGAGGATGGCGAGTACGACGACCAACGACCAGACGACGCGGTGGGCGAGGATCTCCAAGGCGCTGGCCGGCAGCAGGAGCGGCCAGTACAGCGGAAACAAGCCCCAGAGCAGGTAGGCGCCGGCGCCGTAGGCGACGCCGCGGCGCTGGTCGGGCATGCCGACGAGGCTAGTCGACGTCAGGAGCGAACTCGTCGGTGGCTCCGCACCATCCGGTCAGGCAGTCGTCGGTGGCCTCCGCACCATCCGGTCAGGCAATGCGTGCGCTATAGCGCACGTTCTGCCTGACAAGTCGGGGAGCGAGCCAGCTGGGGAGGAGTCGCGCAGAACGTATGGTGCGGACGCGGTCAGTTGACGACGGTCCAGGAGTCGCCGCCGGTAATCAGGGCGGCGAGGTCGCCTTCACCCTGGGTTTCCACCGCGGCGTCGAGCTGGGTCTGCATCAACCCGTCGTACGTCGGCCGGTGTACGGCGCGGAACACGCCGATTGGCGTCGGCGCAAGCGAGGCGTCGGCCAACCGGGACAGCGCGAACGCCACCGCAGGGTCGTCGGCGTGCGCGTCGTGGACGAGCAGCGCATCGACGCCGACCTCGGCCACCTCGGCCACCCGCAACGAGCCGCCCGGCGAGCGGACGACGCCGCGCTGCCCGTCGTTGCCGAAGCGGATTGGCTCGCCGTGCTCGAGCCGGATGGTGACGTCGTCGCGCGTGCCCGAGTCCTTGAGCAGCTCGAATGCACCGTCGTTGAAGATGTTGCAGTTCTGGTAGATCTCCACGAACGCCGCCCCCTCGTGCTGCGCCGCGGCTCGAAGCACCGAGGTGAGGTGGCGACGGTCGGAGTCGATGCTGCGGGCCACGAACGTCGCCTCCGCGCCCAGCGCGAGCGACAGCGGGTTGAAGGGCGCGTCGAGTGACCCCATCGGCGTGGACTTGGTGATCTTGCCGAGCTCGGACGTCGGCGAGTACTGGCCCTTGGTCAGCCCGTAGATGCGGTTGTTGAACAGCAGGATCGTCAGGTTGACGTTGCGGCGCAGCGCGTGGATGAGGTGGTTGCCGCCGATGGACAGCCCGTCGCCGTCGCCGGTGACGACCCACACCGACAGGTCGGGCCGCGAGGCGGCCAAGCCGGTGGCGATAGCGGGAGCGCGGCCGTGGATCGAGTGCATCCCGTAGGTGTCGACGTAGTAGGGAAAGCGGGACGCGCAGCCGATGCCGGAGATGACGACAATGTCCTCCCGCGCCCTGCCCAACTCGGGGAGGAAGGACTGTACGGCGGCGAGGATCGCGTAGTCGCCGCAGCCCGGACACCAGCGGACCTCCTGGTCGGTCTTGAAGTCCTTGGCGGTCAGCTTCAACTCGGTCATGTCAGTCCAGGCTCCCGACGGTGTCAGTGATGACGCCGGCCAGCTCCTCCGCCTTGAACGGCAGGCCGGTCACCCGGTTGTAGGAGACGATGTCGACCAGGTAGCGCGCCCGCAGCAGCAGGGCCAGCTGGCCCA
>JBBSMJ010000289.1:0-2496 GCA_038233235.1 Actinomycetes bacterium
CCCTCGCTGCGGCGGCTGGTCCGGGCGAGGGGCAAGGTGGGCGGGTGACTGGTCCCTTGGAGGTGTCCGCTCGGGTGGTCGTCCCGGAGCACGAACTCAACTGGCGGTTCTCCCGGTCTTCCGGTCCGGGCGGGCAGAGCGTCAACACCAGCGACACCCGGGTGGAGCTCTCCTTCGACGTCGCCCAGTCGACGGCGATCCCGCCCATGCTGCGCGAGCGGGCGCTGCACCGGCTGGGCGAGCGGCTGGTCGACGGCGTGCTGACCGTCACGTCGTCGCAGCACCGCTCGCAGCTGCGCAACCGGGAGGCGGCCCGCGCCCGGCTGGCGGACCTGCTGCGCCGGGCGCTGGCGCCGCCGCCTGCGACACGCCGCCCCACCCGGCCGACTCGGGGCGCGGTCGAGCGCCGGCTGCAGGCCAAGCGGGTACGGGCGCAGACGAAGCGCACCCGAGCCGACGGCCGGCGGGCGCGTTCGGGAGAAGACCAGTGACGCCGGCGACAGCGGCAGCGGCCGCGGGCGCGGCAACCAGCGAGTCGACCGGCGGCGACGTGACGGTGGTGACCGTCACCCGCAACCGGCGTGACGGGGTCGTCGACGCCATCGAACGGCACCGAAAAGGCGGCGTCTTGCCACCGTACATCCTCGTCGACAACGCCTCCACCGACGGCACCGCCGACGCGGTACGTGCGCGGCACCCCGAGGTCGTCATCGTCGAGCTGCCGGAGAACCGCGGCAGCGTGGCGCGCAACGACGGTGTGCTGGCGGCCCGTACGCCGTACGTCGCCTTCTCCGACGACGACTCGTGGTGGGCTCCCGGTGCGCTGGAGGAGTCGGCGGCAGTCTTCGCGGCGTACCCCCGGCTCGGCCTCCTCGCCGCCCGCACGCTGGTCGGACCGGACGAGCGGCTCGACCCGGTCTCCGCGCAGCTGGTGGCCAGCCCGCTCGGCACGGACCCCGACCTGCCCGGCCCCTCCGTGCTGGGCTTCCTCGCCTGCTCCGCCATCGTCCGCCGGCGCGCGTACCTAGCTGTCGGCGGCTTCGAGCCGCTGCTGTTCTTCCTCGCCGAGGAGATGGTGCTCGCCGTCCACCTCGCCGCAGCTGGCTGGGGTCTCTCGTACGTCGCCGAGGTGGTCGCCCATCATCACCCGCCGCCGGGTCGGCCGCCGAGCCGGGCGCGGCGACGGCTGCACGGCCGCAACGAGCTGCTCGGCGCCTGGCTGTGCCGGCCCTACCCGGTGGCTGCTGCCCGGACGGCCCGCGCCGTCGGCGCGGGACTGCGCGACCGCGACGCTGACCAGCTGGCCAGCGTGCTGGCGCTGCTGCCGCTGCTGCCCGCCGCGCTGGCGCGCCGGGAGCAGCCGCCGCGGCACATCGAAGACCAGTTGCGGCTACTGGAGCGGATCGGCTGAACCCACTCGGCGGCGCAACGTCCGTTCGTCAGCGTGGCGGGTCCGCCTGGGAGGACCCGTCGGCGGGCGGATCAGCGCTGCCCTCGTCGTCGAAGCTGAGCGGCACCCGTCGCAAATGCGTGATCATGGAGCGCAGCAGCAGGGCGGTGGCGATCGCCAGGAGTACGACGACAACCAGCCCCAGCCAGCCGGGAGCCACCTTCTCGGCCTCCAGCGCGCCGACAAAGGCGGGTGCGGGCGCAGCAAGCCAGCTTCCGGTCATGCCGGTCATGCCTCCACCCGCGCGGGCACCCCGGTGAACAAGTCGCTCTCCGGCAGCTCGACGTCGACCAACGACCGGGCCAGCTGGTAGTCCTCGGTCGGCCACACCCGCCGCTGCACCTCCAGCGGCACGGCGAACCACCGCCCGGTCGGATCGACCTGCGTCGCATGCGCGATGAGGGCCGCGTTGCGCTGCGCGAAGTGGTCGCCGCACGGGACCCGGGTGGTGATGCGCTCGGCGTCCTCCGGCTTGTCGACCCAGCTCGCCAGCCACTCGACGTACGGCGACTCCTGCCCCATCCCGACCAGCGCGTCGTGCATCGCCTGCACCCGGGACTTGTGGAAGGTCATGTGGTAGTAGAGCTTGAGCGGTTGCCACGGCTCGCCGGTGCCGGGATAGCGGTCGGGGTCGCCCGCCGCCTCGAAGGCCTCCACGGACACGCGGTGACACATGATGTGGTCCGGGTGCGGGTAGCCGCCGTTCTCGTCGTAGGTGACCATGACGTGCGGACGCTCCCGCCGGACCAGCTCGACCAGCGGGTGGGCGGCCACCTCCAGCGGCTGCAGGCCGAAGCAGCCTTCCGGCAGCGGCGGCAGCGGATCACCCTCGGGCAGGCCGGAGTCGACGAATCCGAGCCATGACTGGCGTACGCCGAGAATGCGCCGGGCCGTCTCCATCTCCTCCCGGCGAATCGCCGCCAGGTTGGCCACGACCTCGGGCCGATCCATCGCCGGGTTCAGCACGGAACCGCGCTCCCCGCCCGTCAAGGTGGCGACGAGCACGTCGACGCCCTCGTCGACGTAGCGCGCCATCGTGGCCGCGC
>JBBSMJ010000290.1:0-2495 GCA_038233235.1 Actinomycetes bacterium
TCAGCCCACCGCCCTACGCCCCCAGTCGTATCCGGCATACGACTCAAGGACGCTCGGAGGCGCACAGACGATGGTGAGGACGAGATCCGTCTGCGGAGTTTCCACCGGAATTCGCCTCGGACGAATCGCCAGCGGGACTGGTTGGCTCAGGTTTGTGGTTGGCAAGCTCGAGGTCGCGGAGACGCCGCAACTGCAGCATTCTGAGGGTTCACGCGGCTCAGCTCAGTGGTCGTTATCGTGATGGTCGTGGTCGTTCTCGGGATAGACGATGGCTCGGGTGATCAGGTGGTTCGGCGCGGCCAGCGTCTCCCGCACGATCCGGCCGTGGTGGTCCAGGGTGAGCCGCACATAGGTCCCCTCGCCTGGATAGGCCAGCGCCATCTCCGTCTCACCGCTCTGCTCCTCCCGCCCGAGGTCGACCACGGTCGGCGCTACTCCCGAGCCGTAGGGGTCGGACTCGAGCAGCTCGGCACCGGTTAGTTCCAAGCGGGTCTTGACGCCCAAGCCGCTATTGGTGTCGCTGGTTACCTGCTCGTGCATCGTGAGCGCGGGGATCGCGCTCATGATCCGAACCGTGCGGCGCAGCAAGGTTGTCGCCTGGGTCGCCGGCCAAGCCACGGTAAGCGCGGTCGTACCACCCTCGAAGTCGGAGGAGGCTGCCTTGAACGTGATCGTGTTCTGGCCCCGGTGCCACTCGACGGCGGCGACGAAACAGCCCACGCCGCAGCGGCGCAACCGGACGGGCCGAGGTGCCGACTCGCCGGGAGCGGTCAGGTTGGCGACCAGGTCGTACCTCGTGCTGTCGACTGCAGTTTCGGCGGCTTCCACGTCAGGGGTGGACAAGCGCGCCAGCAGCTGGCCCTGGGACGCAGTGATCCCGATACCGATCCACCCCGCACGCCCGCCCGCCGCGGAGACCGGGCCCACCGGTGGTGGCGGAAACGGCAGCTCGAGGTCCTGTCGCACCGGCGGAGCGAGTGAGGTCAGCAGCGCCGAGACGACCAGCACGCCGGCCAGGCCGGCCACCTCCACGCGCACGGCCGAGCCCGGCTGAGGTAGCGAGGGACCCTTGGCCAGGTGCCTGCGCCCCCAGAGCGCCAGACCGGCGACGACCGCCACCAGCGTCAGCTTGGCCAGGAGCCACCGCCCGTAACTGTTGCCGAACAGTGTGTCGCTCAACCCGGCCGGCACCGCCAGCACCAGAGCGCTGACGGTTCCCGTCGCTACCACCAATAGGAACAGCCACAGCGCCAACCGGGCGTACGCCGCCACGGCTGCAGCGGCCGGCAAGGCCCTGGCGCGGCGGGACAAGCCCACCCGAACCACGTGCACCAGCGCACCGATCCACATCGCCGCAGCACACAGGTGGACGACGATGAGCAGCCCCCCCCAGCCCGGGCTGGCCGCCTGAGGGTGCGCTCGGAATCCCTCGGCCACGGCCACCGCGGCCAATGCCAATCCCGCCGGGACGCGCCGGCGCAGGAGGATCGCGACCCCAGCGCCGGCGAGGCTGAGTACTTCGACCACAGCGACTTTGCCCGGCGTCGATTCGAGCATCTCCAGCGGGGCCGGATCCGACAGCCCGGCCGCGATCGAGCCGTCACCGAGCAACGCGACAGCCAGTCCCAGCGCGGCCACCAGACCCAGCAGGATGCCCGTCCGCAGCCACGGCTGCGGATCGCCTTGTGCAGTCCCAACCGAGGCGGAGCGCCGCACCAGCCGAGCGCCCACCAGCCCGCCGAGCGAGAGCGCCAGGCCTGCGAACAGGCCTACTCGCAACAGCGTCAACGTCTCCAGCCCGTTGACTTCCGGCTGCTCGCCCCCGCCCAAGCTCAGTCCTGCGCTGGACCCCACCGCGAACCGGAACTCGCCGGTCATCGTGTCCGCGTCGGCCGCCGTGACCGTCCAGTCCACCACGTACTGCCCGGCAGCCAGCTCCTCCAGCACCGGCGCGGTCATGGTCCGTCCGTTCTCGCCGGAGGCGGCCTGCCCCAACCGGACCTGCGTGCCATCGGGCCCGCGCACCTTTAGCGCGGACTCGGCGGGCAGCACCGCCTGGTCGAACACCAGTTGGACCTGTTCTGGGGAGGTCAGTACCGCTCCCTCGACCGCAGGCGTGGCGAACAGTAGTGTCGCGTGCGCCTGAGCCGCCGGAGGCGTCCCGAGCAGCACCGCCGCCGCGACGACCGCCGCCGCGACGATCCGGCCGAACCCTCCCCTGATCCGGGCCGCCGTCATCGACCGCCGGTTCGGCCGGTCGGCGTGCCAGGCATTGCCGCGCGGGGACAGAGCCTGCTGCACACTGGGGTCACTTTCGTGGGATCGGCGGATACGACGTTACATAGTAGCTATCTGATGGAGACCGCCCCAGTGGCCCGGAGTCCCTAGGGGACTTGCTTGCGGCGGGATCCCTGCTTGAAGTCCGCGTCGTACTTCCGATAACTCCTGCTCATCGCCCTACCTCTTTCCTCAAAGGCGATGTCTCCACGCTACGA
>JBBSMJ010000291.1:0-2474 GCA_038233235.1 Actinomycetes bacterium
CCGACCTTCCACTTCCAGTCGGTGGAGCCCGAGCAGCTGCCCCGCTTAAGCTTGTCCTCGTCGCTGCCGCTGTCGGCGTACGCCGGAACGGTGCTCAACGAGAGGGCTCCTGCTGCGGCCGCCACGGCCACGGCGAGCAGTGCCTTCGGTGACTTCCGCGTCTCCTGCATGGTTCCTCCTGAGTCGCTGGGCTCGTTGACACACACAGTCGAGCGCGGCGGCGGCTAAGCGCTCACCAAGGAAGCGCTATGGGTCGGCAAAGGCGCGTGGTGTCTGAGCACTAGGCTCCCCCGCGAGCGGGCTCTGATCGTCCGCTAGCCGCCAGCCAGCGAGCGTGAGGACGGACGAGCCGTGGACCTGTTCGAGTACCAGGCCAAGGAGTTGTTCGAGCGGCATGGCGTGCCGGTGCTGCCCGGTGACGTCGCCGAGTCGCCGGAGGAGGCGCGAGCAGTCGCCGAGAAGGTGGGCGGACGGGTCGTGGTCAAGGCGCAGGTGAAGACGGGAGGGCGCGGGAAGGCCGGCGGCGTCAAGCTCGCGGAGAACGCCGAAGAGGCCGCGGCCAAGGCTGGGGACATCCTCGGCCTGGACATCAAGGGCCACACCGTTCGCCGCGTGCTCGTCGCCCAAGCCAGTGAGATCGCCGAGGAGTACTACTTCTCGTTTCTGCTCGACCGGGCCAACCGCACGTTCCTGGCGATGGCCTCCCGCGAGGGCGGCGTCGACATCGAGCAGGTCGCCGCTACCAACCCGGAGGCGCTCGCCAAGGTGCCGGTAGACCCCCACGACGGCATCGACCGGGCCACCGCCCGCAAGATCGCCGCGGACGCGAAGTTCCCCGAGGAGGTGCTCGACCGGGCGGCCGACGTCATCACCGCGCTGTGGGACGCCTTCACCGGAGAGGACGCCACGCTGGTCGAGGTCAACCCGCTGGTGAAGGTGCCCGACGGCCGGGTTGTCGCGCTGGACGCGAAGGTGACTCTCGACGACAACGCCGACTTCCGCCACCCGGAGGTCTTTGCGGCGTACGCCGACAGTCATGCCGTCGACCCGCTGGAGGCCAAGGCGAAGGAGAAGGGGCTCAACTATGTCAAGCTCGACGGCGAAGTCGGCATCATCGGCAACGGTGCAGGCTTGGTGATGAGCACGCTCGACGTCGTCGCGTACGCCGGAGAAGACTTCGGCGGTGTGAAGCCGGCCAACTTCCTCGACATCGGTGGCGGCGCCTCCGCGGACGTGATGGCCGACGGGCTCGACATCATCATGGGCGACCCGGCCGTGCGCTCGGTCTTCGTCAACGTCTTCGGCGGTATCACCTCCTGCGATGCGGTGGCCAACGGCATCGTGCAGGCCATCGAGTTGCTGAAGAGCCGCGGCGAGCCGATTACGAAGCCGCTGGTGGTTCGCCTCGACGGCAACAACGCGGACGAGGGTCGGCGGATCCTCGACGAGGCCGAGCACGACGTGGTCGAGATGGTCGACACGATGGACGACGCGGCGCGACGCGCCGCGGAGCTGGCCGCGGCCCCGGCCGCCGGCAACTAAGCGGCCGGGAGGGCAGCGACATGGCGATCTGGCTCAGCAAGGACAGCAAGATCCTCGTCCAGGGCATCACCGGCTCGGAGGGGACCAAGCACACCCGCCGTATGGTGGCGTCGGGGTCCGCCGTGGTCGCCGGGGTCACCCCCGGCAAGGGTGGACGCGAGGTCGACGGCATACCCGTCTACGACAAGGTGCCCGAGGCGGTCGAAGCAACCGGCGCCGATGTCGCCGTGGTCTTTGTCCCGCCGCGCTTCGCCAAGGCCGCGGTCATCGAGACCATCGACGCCGGCGTGCCGCTGTGCGTGGTCATCACCGAAGGCATTCCGGTGCACGACACCTTGGGCTTCTGGTCCTACAACCAGCGGCAGGGCGAGCGCACCCGCATCGTCGGGCCGAACTGTCCCGGGGTCATCAGTCCCGGCGCGTCCAACGCCGGCATCATCCCGGCCGACATCACCGAAGGCGGGCGCATCGGGCTGGTCAGCAAGAGCGGCACGCTGACCTACCAGATGATGTACGAGCTGCGCGACATCGGCTTCTCCACCTGTGTCGGCATCGGCGGCGACCCGGTGATCGGTACGACGCACATCGACTGTCTCGAAGCGTTCGAGGCCGACCCGGAGACCGATGCGGTCGTCATGATCGGAGAGATCGGCGGCGACGCGGAGGAGCGGGCGGCCGCGTACATCAAGGACAACGTGACGAAGCCGGTCGTCGGCTACGTCGCCGGATTCACCGCCCCCGAGGGCAAGACCATGGGCCACGCCGGCGCCATCGTCTCCGGTTCGTCCGGCACCGCCGCGGCCAAGCAGGAAGCGCTGGAAGCCGTCGGAGTGCGCGTGGGGCGTACGCCGAGCGCCACCGCCCAACTGATGCGCGAGGTGATGACCGGCTGAGCCGGCTGGGTGGGACGGGCGTCGACTGGCAGTTGGTCA
>JBBSMJ010000292.1:0-2447 GCA_038233235.1 Actinomycetes bacterium
GATCGTCTACCGGAGCAGTCGAACGCGCAGGAGTAGGTCCGGCCGGAGTCCAGAACGATCTGGAATGGGGACCTCCGCTGGGACGCTGCGGACTGCGAGCGCGAGGCGGCACGGGTCGCCCACCATAGGCGGCGCCAGTGCCCCGACTAACTCCGGCAGCACCATGGGTTACGGCCCGGAGGTCGACACGCCGCGATGATTCGCCTCAAGACCGACGCGGTGATGGTTACGTGGACTCGATTGTGCCGGCCGACGGCCGGCGGTCGAAGACTGCGGCGGTGGTCTTGTGTTCGGCCGCAGTGAACGGCACGCCGAGCTCTACGTCCAAGTTTCGATGACGGCCGTGTGGCCAGCCGCCTTGGCGTACTTGCGGTCGTCGGTAAGCAGCGGCATGCCGAGCGACTCGGCCAACGCGACGTAGAACGCGTCGTAGGCGGTGAAGTTGTCCCGCAGGGTCAGGGCTCGTCGCTGAAGGGGCAGCATCGGGTAGCGCATCAGGGGCAGGGCCGCGAAGTCGTCGAGCATCTGCTCAGCCCGCGCGACCGTGATCTTGATCGCAGGCTTCGCCGTCAGCAGCAGCCCGCGGGTCGCCGAGGTCACCTCGGCATCGATCAGTGCTGGGGCGTGGAGATACCGGTGCTGGTCGAACCGCTCGCGTAGCCCGTGATCTCCTCGACGGTTCTGCAGCAGCCGCACCACGATCGAGGCGTCGACGACAGTCATCTACCGCCGGTCGTCCTCGATGAACGACCGAATGTCTTCACTGTTCGCCTCGATGCTGCCTCGGGCGGCGATCCGGGCGAGGGCTTCATCCATCGTCGGACGCGACGTGTCGTCGTGAATCAGCTCGCGGAGATAACTCGACAGCGACATGTTCCGGGACGCCGCCCGCGCCCGTAAGACCTCGACATCGCCGGCGGGGACGTCGCGGACCTGAAGAATCTCCGTAGCCATACCGAAGAGACTACCTTGAGTTCATGAACTATGCATGCACGTTCGTATCTGGGTGCTGGCGCGCGGCGCCGGAGGCTGTGCCGTCCAACACCACGACCTGGTCACAGAGCCGGGTGAGCTGCTCGCGATCGTGGGAGACGAGCAGCAAAGTACGGCGCCCGCGCAGGCTGAGCAGTGTCGACTCGACGACGGCCGCCGCGGCGTCGTCCAGCGCGCTGGTCGGCTCGTCGAGCAACAGCAGCGCAGGGTCGAGCGCGAGCGCCCTCGCGAGGCAGAGCCGCTGCCGCTGACCGACGGACAGCTGGGCGGCGGGGTCGTCCAACCGGTCCGCCACTTCCTCCCACAGGCCGGCCTCGACAAGGGCGGCTTCGGCGCGCACGCGCAGCTGGGTTCGGCTGGCGCGGAGGACGTGCCGCACGCCGAAGAGAGCGTTGCCGAGAATGCTGTCGGCGAAGAGGACCGGTGTCTGTCCGACCAGCCCGGCGCGGGCCCGCAGCGCCGGCAGGTCGGCGGCGGCGACCACGTCGGTGCCGAGCACATTGGCCGCGCCGGTGGTGCGCAAGCCTCTCGGGAGCAGGCCGACGAGCGCGCGCAGCAGTGTCGACTTGCCCGCCCCCGAGGGCCCGCGCAGTCCCAGCGAACCGCCGGGCGACACGGTGAAGGTCACCGGCCCGGCGATCCGCCGCGCCCCCGCGTGCACAGCAAGTTCTTCGGCGCGTACGGCGCTCATGTGTACGCCACCTCCAGCCGCCGACGAGCCAGCGTGGCCGCGATCAACAACGAGCCGGCCAGCCCCACCAACGCGAGTGCCGAGCCCCACGCTGCCTCCAGCGCGGCGGAGTCCGCGGCGTCCTGAGCTAGGGCGAAGAGATGGGTGGGCAGGCTGACCACCGGCGCCTGGACGACGCCGCTGGGGAGCGCCGCGGCGCCCGCGAACACTGTGGCGGTGAAAAGTAGCGGCGCCGTCTCGCCGGCTGCGCGCGCCAGCCCGAGCAACAGTCCAGTGACAAGACCGGGGCGGACGTGCGGGACCAGCACCGAGCGAACGAGCTGGCTGCGGCGCAGCCCGCAGGCGTGTGCCGCCTCGCGTCGTTCGGCCGGCAGCTGGTCGAGCCGGGCGGCCACGGCAAGCGCCACGACGGGGATCGCGACGACCGCGAGCACGATCCCGCCAGCGAGCCAGCTCTTGCCCCAGTTCAGCTGCCCACTGAACAGCCAGTAGCCGGCCAGGCCGAGCAGGATCGAGGGAACGCCGCCGAGAGTGACGGTCGCCGTACGCAACCAACGGGCCGCTCGGTCGCTCGTGTACTCCCCGAGGACCAACCCGAGGGCCAACCCGAGCGGGGCGGCGAAGAGCCCGGCCACGACGACGAGCAACATCGTGCCGAGCACTTGGTCGCGGATGCCACCGCCGCTCGCACCGGACGCCGCGGTCAGCCAGAACGTCGGGTCGAGCGCGCGGTGACCGCGAAGCAGTACGCCGACCAACACGC
>JBBSMJ010000293.1:0-2427 GCA_038233235.1 Actinomycetes bacterium
GCAACGTACCCTGACAGGTCGATGCAGCGAATGACCATTCGATGACCGTTTGTTGCCGAATTCTTTACGACCCCTTCCCAGCTGGGGCACACTCCGTACCACCTTGATTACGGGGGCGCAGCATGGCGGGCAGTAGAGGTGAACACTCGGCGTCGAGTGAAAGCATCGGGCTCCCCGCCCTCAACGCACTGCCGAAAATTGCGGCGGAGCGGACCATGCGGGCGTGCTGCTCGGCTAGCTCCTGGGTGCGGTCCATGGTCGACGCCCGGCCGTTCGCGTCGGCGGCGGAGTTGTACGCCGTAGCCGACCGGACATGTGCCGAGCTGGACAACGCCGCCATCGACGAGGCGCTGGCCGGCCACCCGCGGATCGGCGAACGCCCGGCCGGCGCGGGTGGCGCGTGGCCGCGGCAGGAGCAAGCCGGCGTCCGGACGGCGGACGAAGCGACTAGAGCCGCACTGGCCGCCGGCAACGCGGAGTACGAGCGTCGCTTCGGGCACGTCTACCTGGTATCGGCAGCGGGCAGGACGGGGGAGGAGTTGCTGGCGCTGCTGCGCAGTCGCCTGGACAACGAGCGCGAGGTCGAACGGACAATCGTCCGCCGAGAGCTGGCGGCAATCACCCGGCAGCGGCTGGAGAGGGTGGTGGGACGCTGAGCGCGGTGACTACCCACGTACTGGACGCTTCCCGCGGTGGCCCTGCGGCCGGCGTACCGATCCGACTCGAATGCCTGGCACCGGCGGACGGTTCACCGCAGACGCCACCGAAGGAGGTCGTTCGCGCGGCCACTGACGTCGACGGACGGGCGGGGCCGCTGGGGTCGAGAGATCTCCCGGTCGGTCGGTACCGGCTCACCTTCGACACCGCCGCCTACTTCGCGAACACCGGGCAGGACGGCTTCTACCCCGAGGTCTCTGTGACGTTCACCATCGACGACCCGGCCCAGCGCTACCACGTGCCGCTGTTGCTCAGCCCGTACGCCTTCTCGACCTACCGCGGGAGCTAGCGGTGGGCATCGTGCTGGGAGCGAACGAATATGGCAAGGCGGAGACTCGCGTAGTGCGGGTTACCCGGGAGGCGGCGCTGCACGACATCCGTGATCTCAATGTCTCGACGTCTCTGCGCGGGGACTTCACGGACGCGCACGTGACCGGCGACCAGTCGCACGTGCTGCCCACCGATACGCAGAAGAACACCGCGTACGCGTACGCCAAGTCCGGCGCCTTCACTGACATCGAGGAGTACGCACTTCGGCTTGCGGCGCACTTCGTCGACGACGTGGTCCCCGTACACGGCGCACGTGTCGAGATCGATGAATACGCGTGGGATCGCATCGATGTGGCCGGTCGTCCCCACCCGCACGCTTTCGTACGCCGCGGCCAGGAGGTCCGTACGACCGTTGTCACCGTGGAGGGTGAGTATTCGAGTCGGCACGAGTGGGTGGTGTCCGGGCTCAAGGAGCTCGTGTTGCTGAAGTCCACCGGCTCGGAGTTTCGCGGCTTTCTCACCGACCCGTACACGACGCTGCCGGAGACCGACGACCGAGTCATGGCGACCTCGCTGGTCGCGCGCTGGCGATACGCCGCTAACGACGTCGACTGGTCCACTGCCTATGCCGAAATCCGTTCGTTGCTCCTGGCAACGTTCGCGGAGGTGCACAGCTTCGCCCTGCAGCACACGCTGTGGGAGATGGGCCGGGCGGTTCTGAGCGCACACCCGGAGGTCGCGGAGATGCGCCTGTCAGCACCCAACCGGCATCACTTCGTCGTCGACCTCACGCCGTTCGGTCTGGACAACCGCAACGAGGTCTTTCACGCCGATGACCGCCCCTACGGGCTGATCCAAGTGTCGGTCGGCCGCGACGACGCGCCCGCCGCCGGCTCGGCCTGGCAGACCGTTGCCGCCGGCACCTGACCGAGAGTGGTAGGCAACACCCATGGACTTCCTGCAGCCGGTGACGTGGGCCGACGCGCTGGCGGCCAAGGTCGCGCACCCCACGGCGGTGCCGATCGCCGGGGGCACCGACGTCATGGTGGAGATGAACTTCGACCGTCATCGACCCGACGCGCTACTCGACCTCACCCGCATCGACGAGCTGGCCGAGTGGGACACCGACAACGGTTCGGTCCGGCTGGGTGCGGGCGTCACCTACTCCCGCGTCATCACCGAGCTGGGGGAGCAACTACCGGGGCTGGCGATGGCCTCCCGCACGGTCGGCTCGCCCCAGATCCGCAACCGGGGAACCGTGGGCGGCAACCTCGGGTCCGCTTCTCCCGCGGGCGACGCGCACCCGCTGCTGCTTGCCACCGATGCTGTCGTCGAGGTGGAGTCCGCAGCCGACGGCGTACGCCGCATCCCGGTCGGTGACTTCTTCACCGGCGTCAAGCGCAACGCCCTTGCCCCGAGCGAGCTGATCGCGGCAGTGCA
>JBBSMJ010000294.1:0-2406 GCA_038233235.1 Actinomycetes bacterium
TCCCACCGCCTTGCACGCTGCTGTCACGCCGATCTCGGCGGTCAGCTCGTCGATCGCGTCGTCGATCATGACGGCGGCCTGTTCTGCTCGTTCGGGGTCGTGCTCCCGGACAGTTCGTCCAAGAGCGCCGAGAGTTTTCCGGCTCTTATGACCTACCTGTGGGTGGGTGAACCACACGGATGTAGGTAGCACGCCGTCGCCGCCTACGTTTCGGGCTGTTCGAAGGTCCGCAACGAGGCACAAGGAGACGGCGTGCTGTTCAAGAGTCTATGGAAGCGGCTGCTGCGGGTCGGCAACCGGGTCGTGATCGAGGGCGTGCGGCACGAGGTCGACGGCGACGGTGAGTCGGTGGTCATCGTCGCGGCGCGGTTGCGCCGGCGCCGCTCGAGACGTGGGTTCTGTGGCCGGTGTGGGCGGCTGGCACCGGGCCATGACCAGGGGGCGGGCCGGCGCCGGTGGCGGAGCCTGGACCAGGGCACGACACGGTGCTACATCGAGGCTGACGCGCCGCGCGTGATGTGCAAGGTCCATGGGGCCACGGTGGCCGAGGTGCCTTGGGCCCGTCACGACGTGGGGTTCACCCGCGACTTCGAGGATCAGGTGGCGTGGCTGGCGGTCCACTCGTCCAAGAAGGCGATCACCGAGCTGATGCGTATCGCCTGGCGGACGGTCGGCTCTATCGTCAAGCGGATCTCGGACGACGCGCGGGCGCGCATCGATCCGCTGGAGGGGCTGCGACGGATCGGGATCGATGAGATCTCGTATCGTCGCGGGCACAGGTATCTGACGGTCGTGGTCGATCACGACAGCGGCCGGCTGGTGTGGGCTGCCACGGGCCGTACCAAGGCGGTCGTCTCCAGCTTCTTCAACGAGCTCGGCCGGTCCAGAACCCTCAAGATCCGGCTCGTATCGGCGGATGCGGCCCACTGGATCGGTGACGTCGTCCGCTCTCGGTGTCTCAACGCCAAGCTCACCATGGACAGCTTTCACGTGATCATGTGGGCCACCGACGCGCTGGATGTGGTGCGCCGGCAGGTGTGGAACGACGCCCGCCGGGCCGGGCAGACCGCTCTCGCCAAGGACCTCAAGGGGGCCCGCTACGCGCTGTGGCGCAACCCCGAGGACCTCTCCGAGAAGCAGGCCGCGAAGCTGGCCGACATCGCTCGCACGAACCGGCGGCTGTACCGGGCCTACCTGCTCAAGGAACAGCTCAGGCAGGCACTCAAGCTGCGCGGTCAGGCCGGCATCGACCTGCTCGACCGGTGGCTCGCTTGGGCGCAGCGCTGCCGCATCGACGCGTTCGTCAAGCTCGCCCGGTCCATCCGCCGCCACCGGGCCGCGATCAACGAGACGCTGCTGACCGGCACAGGGAACGCGTTGGTCGAGTCGACCAACACGAAGCTACGCGTGATCCACCGGCGGGCCTACGGCTTCCGGACCCCCGAGGCCATGATCGCGCTCGGCATGCTCGCCCTCGGCGGGTTCTGCCCCGCCCTACCCGGACGGCCCCAGGCACTCCCCGAGGCAGCATGACGACCCACGGGTACATCACAAGACCCGTTTTTCCATCCGTCGCCGACGGATTCGGGTCCGTGGGGGCCCGCTGGTCGCACGGGGGTGTCGAATGCACTGCATCCAGATCTCCCGTGCCAAGGTGAGAGGCACTGCAATGCATGTACGTCAACGCACGTCCGTCGTGACCACGCTGGCCGTGGTCGCCCTGCTGGCCGGTTCGGTGCCCGCCAGCGCTGCACCAACCGTCTCCGAGCCCATCGCACAGGGTTTGGCGGGGCCGCTGGGCCTCGCAGTCGGCAATGACGGCACGATCTATGTCGGGGAGTCGTTCGCCGGCCGCCTCACCACGATCAACAAGAGGGGCCAGCGGTCCACGCTGGTCGACGTTGCCGGCAACGAGATCGCCGGCATCGCCGCGACTGGTCGCGGCACGGTCGTCTACACCCAGACGCTGTTCGATGGCGCTCCCGGTGAGGAGGCACCGCCGCTGGATGCCAGCCTCAACGGCGTGCGCCCCAACGGCAAGACGCGCACCATCGCGTCGACCAAGGACTACGAGGAGCAGGCCAATCCGGACGGCGACGTCCAGTACGGATTCGACGGCGTCGCACAGGAGTGCCTCGACCTGCTCCCACCAGAGATCCCCATCAGCTACACCGGCATCGTCGAATCCCACCCCTACGCGGTCGCGATCGACGGCAGCGGCTGGGTCGTGGCCGATGCCGCCGCGAATGCCATCCTGCGTGTCGACCGACACGGCGAGGTGTCCACCGTGGCTGTTCTGCCGCGTGTCAGGAACGTCCTGACCGCCGAGGTCATCGGGGAGTTCGGGCTGCCGGACTGCCTCATCGGCGGGATCTACTGGGGCGAGGCCGTCCCGACCGACGTCGA
>JBBSMJ010000295.1:0-2405 GCA_038233235.1 Actinomycetes bacterium
CGGGCGACGCCGGTGATCCGGTGGACGGCGAAGGTTCGGACCGCTTGCCGGCGGTGGTCGTACGCGGTGAGCGCGCCGCCGGTCAGCTGAATGGTCTCCACCACTCGGTCCGAGGGGGTGCCGGAGTCGTCCACGTAGCTGATCCACACCGGGCGCCGGTCCTGCGCCGCCTGCTGCAGCACGGCCAGCGTCTGCGCGGCGGTGGTGCCCTGCGGTGTACCGCTGCCCACCAGCTGGCGACGGGCGGCGCGGGCCCGATCACCCGCCCGCAGCGCGGCCACCGCCGAAGCTAGGACGCGGTCGGGCAGCGGTGCGGTCGCGCCGATCGGACGCGGCGGGCGGCGCCGGGGCGGCGTACGACGTGAGTCCGGCCGACGGACCAGCAGCGCTCCCTCCGGCGACTCGGGGGCGGGCGCGAGTCCCATCGCGCGCAGCCGCTCCAACACGACGTCGACCGGCACCTGCGCCGCGATGACGGTGGGTGCGAGCCGGCGTAACCCCAGCCCCTGCGCTCGTCGGTCGGCCAGCACCTCGTCGAGCACCGCGGGATCCTCGCAGCGCAGGTACGCAGACGACGACCCCACCCGCACGCGCCCGTGCTGGCGGGCGACGTCATCGACGAGGTAGCGCAGCGGCTGCGGCACCGGGGTCCGGGAGTGCCGGTCGAGCAGCGCGTGCAGGTCGGCCGCGGTCCGTCCGGCGTCCAGCGCGCGGCGCAGCGAGGTGGGTCCGAAACGGTAGACCGTCGCCCCTCCGGTGGACTCGACGTCTGCCGCCAGTCGCAACTCCTGCGCCAGCGCCGTGGTGATCGGTCCGGGAGCCACGGCGGTGAGATCCGCCTGCAGCAGCACGTGGTCCAGCGGCTCGGGCAGCAGCGGCGCCAACGCAGCGGCCGCCGCCGCCTCGTCGCCACCGACGAGCGCACGGGCGGCGTGGGAGAGGGCGCCGCGGCCGGTGAGCCCCAGCGTCTCCGCTTCCCGCAGCGTCCACTCCACGGCAAGCCCGCCGGTGCGCGTCGTACGCCGCGGTCGCCACCACCGCAGCCGCGCGACGAGTGACGCCCGACTCGCGGCCGTCCCCGGCGGGAGCGTGGCGAGCGCCTCCAGCGTGCCGCGGCGCTCCTCTCGGGCGGCGGGGCGATCCAGGTCCGGGCCGAGCGCGACCAGCGGGCGGTCACGGTCGTCCCGAACGCCGACCAGGCCGGCCAGCCTCGAGCTCCCCAGCCAGGCGGTGACCAGCTCGACCCAGCGCCGCTCGAGCGGCTGGCGCAGCCAGGCGTCGTACGCCGGAGTCGGTAGCCACGCCGGCTCGAAGTCGTCGCTGAGCCCCAGCAGCCCCGCGGCATAGGCGCTCTCCAGGTAGACGGCGGCGGTGGCATCGTCGGTGTTGAACTCGGTGGCCGTGCGGTGCAGCTGCCGTACGCCGAGTCCACCCGCGCGCAGCGTCGGCGGCGGGCTCACCCCCCAGGTCGCCAGCAGTTCCTCGACGGTGCGGACAGCGGTGAACGCGTGGGCACCTGCGCCTGCGTCGACGTCACGCGGCCGGTGCGCGACCGTGTCGAGCGCTGGCGGCTCGGGGCTCGGCCGCTCATCTCCTGAGCCGGCTTCGCTGAGCAGCAGGTCGCCCAGGACGCTGGGCAGGCGCAGCTGCTCGTCGGTGCCCCAGACGAGGGCCATCCGCCGCAGCCGGTCGACGACGTCTCGCAGCGCTTCCTCGCCGGCACCCGGAACGCGCTGGTACAGGTCGCGCAGGGTGGGCGGTGGCGCTGCGGTGGTCAGCGCATGAAGGACCTGGAGGGAGAACAGGTCGAGCCGGTCCAGCGCCCGCAGCAGCGACCCGGTGGTCATCACCCGGTCGGCGAGCCGACCTACGTCGGCGGGCAAGGGCGCGGCCAGGTCCGGGCGGGCCCGCAACAGCGCCCCGAGTTGACCGTCGGTCCACTCGCGCAGCTCCTCGGCGAGGCTGCGCGGTGCTTCCGGCAGCGGCGGCGGCGACGCGGTCATCGAGTCGACCGTAGCCTGGCCAGGATGAACGGTCTCACCGTCGGGTTCGACCTCGACATGACGCTGATCGACTCCCGGCGCGGAATCGCCGCCGTACTCGACCGGCTCTCCCGCGACGACGGCGTGCTCATCGACAGCGCGCTGGCCACCAGCCGGCTCGGCCCGCCGCTGGAAACCGAGCTTGCGCACTGGTACGCCGCGGAGCGCGTCCCGGTGGCCGCCGAGCGGTTCCGCGCTCTGTATCCGGAGCTCGCGGTGGCAACCGCGCCGCTGCTGCCTGGTGCTCGGGAGGCGATCGACGCCGTACGCCGCCACGGCGGGCGGGTCGTCGTGGTCACCGGGAAGTACGGGCCGAATGCCCGCCTGCACCTGGATCACCTTGGCCTCGAGGTCGATGATCTC
>JBBSMJ010000296.1:0-2398 GCA_038233235.1 Actinomycetes bacterium
CGGCGGTAAGACCACGCTTGCCGGGCCGCAAAAGCCCCTGGTGCCGTACCACGGCCGCAAGGGCCAGCTGGCTGCGCGCGGCAGCGGCCGCGGTCGGGGAGCCCGGACGGGTGCGTCGCTGACTAGCGACAATGCTCTGTTCTCGATAGTCAGGATGTGGCTCGCCTCGGCGTCATGTCACTGCTTAAGTGGAAGTGCGGGCCGCCGGCGCCGCCAGCGCCCGGCAGCACGCTCCGAGTGGCACATCCCCGTTGGCGGAGATGCGACGCTGCCGCCCGACCCGAACACCTAGCAGTTCCGCAAGGCCGTGCGGAAGGCAGCGTTTCCTGAGCGCGAGGCCGCGGGCGCGGCCGGAGGCGTGGTCACTGGAGTGCGTTCGAGTAGGACCCCGCGGCGACTGGCAGTACCGCAGCGTCCTGATTGTGCCGACGGTGGTGAACGCCGCCTCCGCGCAGAACTGGCGCGGCGTCGCCGTGTATCTGCCCGAACAGGATTGACGCCGCCGACTCCGCGAGCGCAGAAAGATCTTCAACGACGACGGAACGGAACGTCGCATCACTGCCGTGTACTGGGCATGACGACAGCGAACGAGGTGGACATGCATGAAGACGACGGCTGGGACGGGCCGAAGCCCACCGCCGCGGAGATCGAGCAGTGGCAGCGCGACGCAGTCCTCGCCTCCGGCGACAAGATCGAACCCGACCTGTTCCCGCGCCTGTACAACCTCTCCGCCGGCCACATGTACAAAGCGGTGCTCCGCCCGGAGCAGCCTCAACGACCCGAGTACGTCACCATCCCCGTCCCGCCGGGCATGAGCGAGGTCGAGACCGCCGTAGCGGTCAGCAGCTGGAACATGCTCTGGGAGGCTGGCCAGTTCCGCCGCCTCTTCTTCGACGAGAAAGACCTGCCCGCCCCGATCGCCAAGATCGCCGACCAAGGCGACGTCAACGTCACGCTCGTCCCACGCAGCCGCAGCCGGTACTTCGAGTACGCACCGCTATACCACCTACTGCCCCGCGCAACCCTCGAACGCTTCGGCCTGCCACTCCTCCACAGCGGCCAGTGGCCGTTTGTCGCCCACGTCGCCGACCACGACCGCTACCTCCCTACCGACTTCCACGACCGGCTCGCACGCGCCTGGGGATACGCCGTCTGGCCCCACCTCATGCCTGGCTCACCGCCGAGCGCGTTCACCCGCGACGACCCCATCCGCATGCTCGCCCACAGCCTCGACTTCTGGCTCCCCGCCGTCACCGAGGTCATCCAGGCCACGCTCGGCGAGTTCCCGCTCGTCAACAACGGCATCACGCCGGGGCCAGTCCCGCTCGAAGACGGCTCCATCCTCCCCGGCGCGATCATGGGCGAGCCGTGCAAGGGCGGAGACATCTGGACTGGCGAAGACGAAGCCGCAGAGGCCCTCGCCTGGACCGTCGAAGAAGCCGACCGCACCAGCCAGCTCCGGGGCATCCTCGACGCCGTCCGCACCCACCGAGTCGAGGACGACTTCAGCGCACGCTGGTCCTACGCCCGGGAGGACTTCGAGCGCAAGCTGTACCGCAAGCGGGCCAAGGTGCGAGTCCGGTTCGTCGAGCTCACTGACACGATCCCTGTGCAAGGCCCTGAGGCGGAGGTCGTCGGCAACGTCGTCACCGCCGACTTCCTCGCCCTCCTCGACCCCATCGACAGGCAGGTCGTCGTGTTGCTCCGCTCGGGGCTGACCAAGCTCACCGACGTCGCCGAAGAGCTCGGTTACGCCAACCACAGCGCGGTGTCCAAGCGCCTGGCCCGCATCCGCGAGCAGGCACAGGCGTACTTCGATCTGCACGACTGAGCTGAGCCACATCAAGCAGCAGCGCCTCATCTCGGGTCGAACGACGCGTTCGGCGGAACTGTCGGACGTCGCTGTCACCCTGTCTCATAGCCGGGTCGAGGCAAGGGGCGAGCATGTTCGAAGAGTGGGAAGCGATGGCCGAGCGTCAACGCGCGCAGGACGCTGTGCAGTACGAACGTGAGCGTCACACGCTGGTACAGCTCCTCGAAGCCGCCGGACAGCCCGCGCTCGCGCTGGTCATCGCCGGGAGCGAGTACCGGCGCGACTGCGTTGACAACTGGAACGGCGGCCAGTACGAGGTCACGCTCGGCATCCCCCCGGAGCACCTGTTCAACATCACCGACGAGCATCGCGGTCACCTCGAGCGCTGCGCGCAAGTCATCGTCGGCGAGCGGCAGTACCAGTCGCTGACGATCGGCGTACGCCTCGCAGAACACCAGCCCGGTTGGGACGCCGAGTTCGCACAGCGCCTCTGGGCCCGCCTCAACGCCCACACCGACGCACAAGCCGCGCTTCAGTAGCGCCGCACGCGACCCCGAGTCGGCCCAGCCCGGTCGACACTTCACC
>JBBSMJ010000297.1:0-2395 GCA_038233235.1 Actinomycetes bacterium
ATCCCCGAATCCGTGGCCCGTGCCGGCCTCACAGCCAGGTGCGCAGCTCCCACAGCAGCGGGTAGTAGTGCAGGCCCAGCCGGCTGCGCAGGTACGGTGCGCCGGTCGATCCCCCGGTGCCGGATTTGGTGCCGATCTGCCGCTCCACCATGGTCACGTGACGAGAACGCCAGACGGCAGCCAGCTCGTCATGGGTGAGGAGCGCCTCGGCGAGGTCCCACAGGTCGCCGTACGCCGTCCGGTCGCGGCTGATCGCCAGCAGCGTCTCCCGCAGCTCCGCCTCGGTGTCGACGCCCAGTTCGTGCGCGCGCAGGACGGCACAGAAGCCGTCCCACAGCGTGGGTTCGTCGAGGCGGCGCCGCAGCCGGGACTTCTCCTCCGGCGAGGCATCGTGCAGACGTTCGACGTAGCGCTCGTCCTTCGCGCCGGAAAGGAACTCCAATTCGCGAAACTGCACGGACTGGAAGCCCGACGCCGGTGCCAGCTCCGAGCGAAAGACGAGGAAGTCCTGCGGAGTCATGGTTTCGAGGACGGGGATCTGTTCGATCAGCACCTTCTCGATCGTGTGCGCCCGCTGGAGCAGCAGTCGCGGGCGGTACGTCTCCCCCGCCTGCATGTCGTCACGCGCCGTCCCCAGCTCGTGCAGCAGCAGTTGGAACCACAGCTCGTAGACCTGGTGGATGGTGATGAACAGCAGCTCGTCGTGGGCCGGGGGGTCGGATTCCGGCACCTGCGCGGACAGCAGCTGCGGCAGCCGCAGGTAGGAGCCGTAGGAGAGCCGGCCCCCCTCCTCGCCGAAACGCCGGTCCGTGGGCTCCGGCACGCGCGTCCGCCGCTTGACCGGAGGGGTGTCCGGTCGAGTAGTGACCTCTTCGCTCATCGCCGCTCAGCCCATGTGCGGATAGCGGTAGTCCGTCGGCGGCACGAATGTCTCCTTGAGGGTGCGCGGGCTGGTCCAGCGCATGAGGTTCTGCGGCGCGCCGGCCTTGTCGTTGGTGCCGCTAGCCCGGGCGCCGCCGAAGGGTTGCTGTCCGACGACAGCCCCGGTGGGCTTGTCGTTGATGTAGAAGTTGCCCGCGGAGAAGCGCAGCACGTCAGTGGCTTCGGCGATCGCCGCGCGGTCCTGGGCGATGACCGCGCCGGTGAGGGCGTACGGCGTCGAGTCGGCCATACCACGCAGCGTGGCGTCGTAGTCGCCGTCGTCGTAGACGTGGACGGCGAGGATCGGGCCGAAGTACTCCTTGGTGAAGACTTCGTGCGCCGGATCGGTGCCGACCAGCACGGTCGGGCGGACGAAGTAACCGGTGGAGTCGTCGGCGCTGCCCCCTGCCGCAACAGTGAGCGTGTCGTCGGATGCGGCCGCCTCGAGCACCTTCGCCAGCTTGCCGTACGACCGTTCGTCGATGACCGCGCCCATGAAGTTGGACAGGTCGGTCACGTCACCCATGGGCAGCGCGTCCACCTCGCTGAGGAAGTCGTCACGCATCGACTCCCACGTCGACCGGGCGACATAGGCCCGGGATGCGGCAGAGCACTTCTGTCCCTGGTACTCGAACGCGCCGCGGACGAGGGCCGTCTGGAGCACGGCCACGTCTGCGGACGGATGAGCGACGACGAAGTCCTTGCCGCCGGTCTCGCCGACGATGCGGGGATAGCTGCGGTAGTGCTCGACGTTCTCGCCCACGCTGCGCCACAGCCGCTGGAACGTCGCGGTGGAACCGGTGAAGTGAATGCCGGCCAGGTTGGCGTCGGCCAGCGCGACCTCGGAGACGGCGAGGCCGTCGCCGGTGACCATGTTGACCACGCCGGGAGGCAGCCCGGCCTCTTCGAGCAATCGCATGAGCAGGTGTGCGGAGAACTGCTGTGTCGGTGACGGCTTCCAGATGACGACGTTGCCCATCAGGGCGGGCGCGGTGGGCAGGTTGGCGGCGATCGAGGTGAAGTTGAATGGCGAGATCGCGTAGACGAAACCCTCGAGCGGGCGGTACTCCATCCGGTTCCATACCCCGGGGCTGGACCGCGGCTGCTCGTCCAGCATCTGGCGGGCGAAGTGGACGTTGTAGCGCCAGAAGTCGACGAGCTCGCAGACCGCGTCGATCTCCGACTGGTAGACGGTCTTGGACTGGCCGAGCATCGTTGCCGCGGCGGTGGTTTCCCGCCATGGCCCGGCGAGCAGTTCCGCTGCCTTGAGGAAGATGGCGGCCCGGTCGTCGAAGCTCAGTCCTCGCCAGGCGGGGGCGGTGGCCAGCGCGGCGTCAACGGCGGCGCGCGCATCGGCCTGCGTCGCGTGGGCGAGCGTCCCGAGCACCGCCTGGTGGTTGTGCGGCTGGACGACGTCGACGCGGTCCCCGCCAGCCATGCGCCGCTCTCCGCCGACGGTCATGGTCAGCTCGAT
>JBBSMJ010000298.1:0-2379 GCA_038233235.1 Actinomycetes bacterium
GAGCACCTTCTTGACTACCTTGTTGATGCGCACGTCGTCGTTCTCCTCGTCTCAAGCCTTCAACAGCCCGAAACGTAGGCAGAACACGGCGTGCGCACCCGTATCCCCCGACACCCGACCCACGGCAGCGTCAGTAGACCCGAAGATGGCAGGTCGGATGGGAATGACCGACATGCCGCCGATGGAGCTGGTGACCGGCTCCACGATGTCGGACGATCGGGATCGCGCCATGCAGGTCGGCGCCATGGTCCATGGTCGTCACCGTCCCGGCCGCGGTGCTCGGGGCAGTCGCCGCACGGTGGATCCCTGCTGACGGCCTGCGCATCGGCTATGGGGTCCTGATGCTCGTCCTGGCCGCGGTCCTGCTTCGCGGGGCAGGGCCGGACGATCCGACGCGGCGGAGGGTCGCCGCATCGAGACCCGCGACGGCCTGGTGTACGAGTACCGGCCGCATGGAATGGTCGGGCAGCAGGTCCTCTCCGGTGCCGGAGCCTCCTGGCCGGCCTGATCTCCACGGGCGTGGGCGAATCCACTGCCAAGGCTGGTCCGGCGTTCGCGTGTGCCGGTCGCCGTCGCGGCCGCCACCTCCACGGTCGTCGTGGCCGTCACCGTCGCGGGCGCGGCCGTGGCCCACCTGGTCGACCTGGCACGCGAGGGCGGGCTCAGCGAGATCTCCCATGGAACCTGCTCGTGTGGGCCGTTCCCGGCACCGTCGTCGGGGCCCTCCTCGGCACCAACCTGCAGGGACGGATCCAGGAGGACGCCACCCGACGGTTCCTCGCCGTCCTGTTCGGTCTCATCGGCCTGATGTTCGTCGCCGTGTTCGGGTTCGGGCTCGGTCCCGCGTCCCTGGCCTGACCGCCGTCCCTCCCCGGCAGCGGTACCCGGGGTTGTGGAACCCGAAGAGTGCGCCCTCGTCCCATGCCCGCTGGTTGCCGTGCGCCGGGATGCCACCGGCGTCCTCGACCCTGCTGGCCGTCAAGGAGCGGGCCCGGCGCGAGTCGCGCAGCGCGGGCGAGGTGCTCTCGGACCTGGCGCGTCAGGCCCTGACCGCCCACGACACACCGGAGGGCGAGCCCTTCCACGGGTTCGCAGCGCTGCCGCACCGGGGCGAGGCCGTGTCCAACGAGCTGATCGATCGTCTCCGGGACGACGAGCCGGAGTGAGGTCGCTGCTCGACGTCAACGTCCTGATCTCCCTGCTCGACCGTGACCACGTCGACCACGCCCACGCACGCAGTACCTCGAGGCCGAGATCCAGCACGGATGGGCGTCGTGCGCATCACCCAGAACGACGTCGTGCGGGTCATGGCGCAGCCGACCTACCCAAGCCCGGCGCCCCGGCGACCGCGGTCGGACTGCTGCGGGACGCCTGTGCGACCCGGCACCACGAGTTCTGGCCCTGCACGCCGTCGCTGCTCGACACCTCGGCCGTGGACGCGAGCAGGCTGCACGGGCACCGGCAGGTCACCGATGCCTACCTGCTGGCGCTGGCCGTACGCCACGGCGGGCGACTGGTGACCTTCGACCTCGGCGTCCCTTCTTGATCTGCCCTTGACTCGGTCTTGGCGGTCCGACGAGGATGCGCCTGCAAGCTGGTATCCCGTCCACGCCATCAGGAGCCTCCATGACATCCGCGGTCAGCCATCCCATCTTCGCACGCGTCTACGGCCGGGTGAGTCGTCAGATGGAGGAGCGTGGGGGCGCCGACCACCGGCAGCGTCTGCTGGCCGACCTGGAAGGGCAGGTGATCGAGATCGGCGCAGGCAACGGCCTCAACTTTGCCCACTACCCGGCTCAGGCCACGAGAGTCGTCGCGGTGGAGCCAGAGCCCCACCTGCGCACACTCGCCGAGCGCAACGCCCGACGGGCTCCGGTGGAGGTCGAGGTCGTCGACGGTGTGGCGGATGCCCTGCCGGCCGAGGATGCGACCTTCGACGCGGCCGTGGTGTCGCTGGTGCTGTGCTCGGTGCCGGACCAGCACCGTGCCCTCACGGAGGTCCGTCGTGTCCTGCGACCAGGCGGGGAGCTGCGGTTCTTCGAGCACGTCCGGGCGGCCACGCCCGGTCTCCAGCGCGTCCAGCGCGTCCTTGACGCGACAGTCTGGCCGCTCGTCGGGGGCGGCTGCCACGCCGCTCGCAACACCGTCGCGGCGATCACCGGTGCCGGGTTCGACCTCGAGGACGTCGACGCATTCCGGTTCCCGGTCACACGGGTTGCCCTGCCGACGTCGCCGCACGTACTCGGCGTCGCCCGCCGGGCCTGAGCCCACGGACTCCACCGGCATCGTCGACGACTCGATCGGGTCGCTCAGTCAGGCACGCTCATCGAGTTCTTGGCCCTCGCGTCGCTGGCGCTGGTGGCTGGCGTGGTGGTGGCC
>JBBSMJ010000299.1:0-2373 GCA_038233235.1 Actinomycetes bacterium
CGCGACGCGGCCCCCATCCTCGAACGGTGGGCGCAGGCGTGAGCCCGACGTTCCGCTCGCTGCACGTCCGCAACTACCGGCTCTTCGCCACTGGCCAGATCATCTCCCTCACCGGCACCTGGATGCAACGCATCGCCCAGGACTGGCTGGTGCTGCGGCTCACCGACAACAGCGGCATCGCGCTGGGCATCACCACCGCCCTGCAGTTCCTGCCCAGCTTGCTGTTCAGCCTGTGGGGCGGGGTGCTCGCCGACCGCTACTCGAAGCGCCGGCTGCTCATCATCACCCAGGGCTTCATGGGTGTGGTGGCGCTGACCCTCGGTCTGCTCGACGTCACCGGTTGGGTCCAGGTGTGGCACGTCTGGGTGCTCGCCTTTCTGCTCGGCACCGGCAACGCCATCGACAACCCCGTACGCCAGTCGTTCGTGGTGGAGATCGTCGGCCGGGAGGATCTGCCCAACGCTGTCAGCCTCAACTCGGCGACGTTCAACCTCGCGCGCATCCTCGGACCCGCGTTGGCCGGTGTGCTCATCGCCGCCATCGACACCGGACCGGTGTTCCTGCTCAACGCGCTCTCCTTTGTCGCCGTTATCGCCGGCCTGCTGCGGATGAGCGCCGCGGAGTTGCAGCCGAGCGATCCCACCCCGCGGGGGCGCGGCCAGCTGCGCGAAGCGCTGCGCTACGTACGCCGCAAGCCCGAGCTCATGCTGCCGCTGACCATCGTCGCGTTCGTGGCGACGTTCGGATTGAACTTCCAGCTGACGACGGCGCTCATGACCACCGAGGTGTTCGGCAAGGGCGCCGCCCAGTTCGGCCTGCTCTCGTCTGCGCTGGCTGCCGGGTCGCTCATCGGCGCGCTGGTTGCTGCGCGGCGCGTCCGCACCCGGCACCGCTACGTCGTCGTCGGTGCGCTGGCGTTCGGCCTGTTCGAGGTGGTGGCCGGGCTGATGCCGACGTACGAGACGTTCATGGTGTTGTTGGTGCCGACCGGAATCGCCATCCTCACCTTCACCACGGCAGCCAATACGAGCATTCAGCTCGCCACCTCGTCGGCGATGCGGGGGAGGGTAATGGGCTTGTACCTGCTGGTGTTCCTCGGTACGGCGCCGCTGGGCTCACCGCTCATGGGATGGGTGGGGGAGACTTTCACACCGCGAGCGAGCATCGTGCTCGGTGGGGTGCTGTCCGTCCTCGGGACGCTGCTCGCGGTGGCGCTGTTCGCCTCGCGGCAGCGGCTGGTGATCCGGCCGCGGTTCCGTCCGCGCCCGCACGTGCAGATCGCCACGCAAGAAGTCGTCGACCAGGCCCAACGGACCTGACACCGCTCACACCCTCGCCGCCTACCCGAGTTGTCAGGCAGAACGTGCGCTATAGCGCACGGATTGCCTGACAACTCTGTTGGCTGGGCGCCGAGGTGGCGCGGATGGCTGGGCGCCGGGTTGGGGTGGTGGGTGGCGGGCCGGGTTGGGGGTGGGTGGCGCGGTGGGTGCCGCGTCGGCGTGGCACAGTGCGTCCATGGAGTGGTACTTGGACGCGCTGCGCAACGACGGCCAACTGCTGGCTGACACCGCAGCAGCTGGCAGTCTGCAGACCGACGTTCCACCCTGCCCTGGCTGGACGGTGCGCGACGCGGTCGAGCACACGGCAGCGGTCTACCAGCACAAGATCTCCTGCATGCGGCTCGGCCGGCGGCCGGAGAGCCACGAGTGGCCCCACGCCGCTGACCCCGACGAGAAGCCGGTGGCGTGGTTTCGGCGCAGCCTGGGCGAGGTGCTCGGCGAGCTGACCGAGCGGGGACCGCAGGCGCCGTCGTACACCTGGTGGCCGGCCGACCAAACCGTGGGGTTCTGGTACCGGCGGATGGCGCAGGAGACCGCCGTGCACCGCGTCGACGTGCAGTCCGCATTCGACCAGGTGAGCCCGGTGGACCCGGCGCTGGCGGTGGACGGGATCGACGAGGTGCTCGAGCGTTTCCTGGGCGGCGACTGGAGTGACCTCCCCGAGGAAGAGTGGGCGGGGATCGATCCGCAGGCCGGCGCCGGCCGCGCCGTCGCCGTACGCACCGGGGACAACTGCTGGCGCGTACGGATGGAACCGGATCGCATCGATATCGACATCGACACCAGCACCGAACCGGCCGATGCGACGGTGTCCGGGGAGCCCTCCGAGCTGCTGCTGTGGCTGTGGCGCCGCCGTCCCGACACGGCTGTCACCCTCGAGGGCGACAACGAAGCCGTGGCGGCCCTGCGCGACCGGCTGTACGTCGCGACGCAGTAGGCGCTCCGCAGGTGTCCCGCTGAGACTCTTCGTCGCGGTCCAGCCGCCGCCCGACGTGCTCGCCGGCGTCGTGGCGACCGTCGACGCGCTGCGGCC
>JBBSMJ010000300.1:0-2356 GCA_038233235.1 Actinomycetes bacterium
AGGGCATGCTGCCGAAGAACTCCCTGGGCCGGGCGATGGCGCGCAAGCTCAAGGTGTACGCCGGCCCGGACCACCCGCACCAGGCCCAGCAGCCGGTGCCGTTCGAGATCACTCAGCTAGCCCAGCAGTAGCCCCGAACTCGCCACCCGGGCGCGTCAGCCGGGCGAGCAGATCACCGCAGAACAGGGAGAACCGTGGCCGAGACCACCAGCGAACTCACCGACGGCACCGCCGAGGGCAGTAGCGACACCGCCGAGGGCGGCGGCGACGCCGCGCCGGCGAGCAGCGACACCGCGGGGGCACCCGCTGGCACCGCCGAAGGCAGTAGCGACACCGCCGAGGTCAGCAGCGTTGCCGCGGAGGGCAGCGGCGACGCCGCGCCGGCGAGCAGCGACACCGCCGCGGCACCCGCTGATGCGGTAGCGACGTCCGAGTCGCCCGAGTCGCCCGAGTCGCCCGCGACGCCCGAGTCAACCGAGACCTTCACCAGTGAGTCGCCACGACGCACGGTGAGCACGTCCGGCGGTGGCACGGGGCGGCGCAAGGAGGCGGTTGCGCGGGTCCGCATCACTCCGGGCACTGGGCAGTGGCAGATCAACGGTCGCTCGCTCGAGGAGTACTTCCCTAACAAGGTCCATCAGCAGATGGTCAACGAGCCCTTTCACATCCTCGAGATAGACAACCGCTACGACGTGGTGGCGCGCATCTCCGGCGGGGGGGTGTCCGGGCAGGCTGGTGCACTGCGGCTGGGCATTTCCCGTGCCCTCAACCAAGCCGACGAAGAGAACCGTCCAGACCTGAAGAAGGCCGGCTTCCTCACCCGGGACGCACGGGTCACCGAACGCAAGAAGTACGGCCTGAAGAAGGCCCGCAAGGCGCCGCAGTACAGCAAGCGCTGACCTCATGGGCCGGCTCTTCGGTACCGACGGCGTACGCGGTGTCGCCAACCGGGATCTCACCGCAGAGCTTGCGCTCGACCTCGCCGTCGCCGCCGCCCATGTGCTCGGCGATGTCGGCGCGTTCGAAGGCCATCGGCCCTCAGCAATAGTCGGCCGCGATCCGCGGGCCTCCGGGGAGTTCCTCGAGTCTGCGGTTGTCGCCGGTCTCGCGAGTGCTGGCGTCGACGTCCGCCGGGTCGGCATCCTGCCCACCCCGGCCATCGCACATCTGACCGAGGCGATGGCCGCCGACCTCGGCGTGATGCTGTCCGCCAGCCACAATCCGATGCCGGACAACGGCATCAAATTCTTCGCCCGCGGTGGGCACAAGCTGCCTGACGCCGTCGAGGATGCGATCGAGCGGCGGATGCGAGAGCAATGGCAGCGTCCGATCGGTGCGGCCGTCGGACGGGTCCGTGACGATCTAGCGGCCGAGAAGCGGTACGTCGACCACCTGCTCGCCTCATTGCCGCACCGCCTCGAGGGTCTTCGCGTGGTGGTCGACTGCGCCCACGGCGCGGCGTACCGCGTCGCCCCCGCCGCGCTGGAGCGTGCCGGCGCCGACGTCATCACGGTGGGCGCCGAGCCGGACGGCCGCAACATCAACGACGGCTGCGGCTCCACGTATGTCGAACGGCTCGGCGACCTCGTACGCAGCCATGAAGCGGACGCGGGGATCGCGCACGATGGCGACGCTGACAGGTGTCTCGCCGTCGATGCGGGCGGTGAAGTCGTCGACGGCGACCAGATCCTGGCGATCCTCGCGCTCGCGTTGCACGAGGCGGGCGCGCTGCGCAACGACACCGTCGTCGCCACGGTGATGGCGAATCTCGGGTTCCGGCAGGCGATGGAGCGGGCCGGTGTGCACGTGGTGGACACCCCGGTCGGAGACCGCTATGTGCTGGAGACGATGCATGCGGGTGGCTTCGCCCTTGGCGGCGAGCAGTCCGGGCACATCGTGTTGCTCGACCACGCCACCACCGGCGACGGTGTGCTGACTGCCCTCCAGCTGATCGGCCGGATGGCGGCCACCGGTCGACCGCTGCGCGAGTTGGCCGGCGTCATGCATCGGCTGCCGCAGGTGCTCGTCAACGTGCAGGTCGTCGACAGGGATCGCGTCGGTGCCGACCCGGCGGTTACTGCCGCCGTACGAGACGCCCAAGACGAGCTGGGAGAAACCGGGCGGGTGCTGCTGCGGGCGAGTGGCACCGAGCCGCTAGTGCGGGTGATGGTGGAAGCCGCCTCTGCGGAGCAGGCACACGAGGTCGCTCACCGGCTCGCCAAGGTGGTGGGCTCGGTCGCGTCCTGAGGCGTAGGCCCAGGCGGGTGATCACTCGACTGGGCGATGTCGTCGACCACCGACGCAGGGATCAGCAACTCGGCCTACCCGCTCGAGGTGGAGGGAGCCGGCACCCCCC
>JBBSMJ010000301.1:0-2336 GCA_038233235.1 Actinomycetes bacterium
AACGCGGAGGACGTCTTCTACTACCTCACCATCTACAACGAGCCGTACGCGCAGCCGGCCGAGCCCGACGTGGACGGTCTCGAGGACGGCGTGCTGCGTGGGCTGTATCGCTACGCGTCGGCACCGGCCGGGGGCAGCGACCAGCAGACCGACGGGGAGCAACCGCGCGGTCAGGTGCTTGCCTCCGGGCCGGCGATGCAATGGGCGCTGCTGGCCCAACGGATGCTCGCCGACGACTGGGGTGTGGCTGTCGATGTGTGGTCGGCGACGTCGTGGACGGAGTTGCGCCGCGAGGCGTTGACCTGCGACGAGTGGAACCTCGTGCACCCGGAAGAGGACCGCCGGGTGCCCTACGTGACCCGCACGCTGGAGGGCGCCCCCGGGCCGGTGATTGCGGTGAGCGATTGGATGCGGGCGGTGCCCGACCAGATCGCCAACTGGGTTCCGGGCGACTACACCTCGCTCGGCACCGACGGGTTCGGCCGCTCCGACACCAGGGCGGCGCTGCGTCGCCACTTCCAGGTCGATGCCGCATCGATCGCCGTGGCGGTACTTGCCGAACTGGCCAGGACGGGGCAGGTCAAGCAGGAGGTGGTTCGCGACGCGATCGAGCGCTACCAGGTGCTCGACGAGCGCGCGGCCGTGCAGGGCGAGGAGAGCCAGGAAGGACAGCCCCCCGCAGGATGACCCCCGCGAAATGACCCCGCCGTGGAGGGGGCTGCGACGCGCCCCAACCGGCAGCGACACGCTACGTTCGGCAGATCTCTGTCAGCGTTCCGTAATGTGGCGTGGTGATTTCCCCTGACCTCTCCCGCCTACGGTGAGCGTCGTGGCGGTCGATGTCGTGCTGCCCTGTCTCGATGAAGCGCGCGCGCTGCCATGGATACTCCGGCGCATGCCCGAGGGTTACCGACCGATCGTCTGCGACAACGGGTCCCGCGACGGCTCGGGTGAGATCGCCCGCGCGTTCGGCGCCACCGTCGTCGAGGTGCCGCGCCGGGGGTTCGGGGCGGCCTGCCACGCCGGGCTCGCCGCCGCGACCGCACCCGTCGTCGCCTTCTGTGACTGCGACGGGTCACTCGACCCGCGCCAACTGCCTCGGGTCGTCGACCCGGTCCTCGACGGCACCGCCGACTTGGTGTTGGGTCGCCGCCGGCCGGCCACACTGCGGTCCTGGCCGGTCCACGCGCGCGTCGCCAACCGGGTGCTCGCTCGCCGGCTGCGGCGGCGTACCGGGCTGCGGCTGCGCGACCTCGGTCCCATGCGGGCCGGTCGCCGCGAGCCCTTGCTCGACCTCGACCTGCGCGACCGCAGGTCGGGGTATCCACTGGAGATGGTGGTGCGCGCCGCCGACCACGGCTGGCGGGTTGCGGAGACCGACGTCGACTACCTACCGCGCACCGGGCGGTCGAAGGTGACCGGAACCGTGCGCGGCACCGTCCAAGCCGTGCAGGACATGAGCGCCGTGCTGGGCGGGTGAGCGGCGTGCAGCAGGGCGCCACGATCCTCGTACTGGCGAAGGCGCCCGTCGCCGGACAAGCCAAGACCAGGCTCACCCCGCCGTACACCCCGGAAGAGGCGGCCGAACTGGCCGCAGCCGCGCTCGTGGACACTCTCGATGCCGTCGTCAGGGCTCCCGCCGCGCGGCGGGTGCTCGTGCTCGACGGCGAGCCCGGGCCGTGGCTACCTGCGGGCTTCGAGGTCGTCCCCCAGGGCCCGGGAGGACTGGACGCCCGCATCGCCGCAGCGTTCGCCGCGAGCACGGGCCCAGCCCTGCTGATCGGTATGGACACCCCCCAGGTGACCCCGGCGTTGCTCGACATCAGCTGGGACGACGCCTACGACGCCTGGCTCGGACCCGCCGTCGACGGCGGCTGGTGGGCATTGGGCTTGCGCGAGCCGGATGCCCAGTTGATCCTCGGGGTTCCGATGTCGACGTCCTGGACCGGAGCGGCCACCCGTGCCCGGCTCACCGGTGCGGGCCTGCGGGTAGGCGACCTACCGATGCTGCGTGATGTCGATGACGCCGTCGCTGCGTCAGCGGTTGCGCGGGAGGCTCCTTCGACACGCTTCGCCGGGCGCCTCGAAGAACTCTGCGCCGCCGTGAGCACGCGATGACCGCCGACGCCGTCGACCTCTACGACGCCGCACTCCGGACCGGAGATGGCCGGCTGGCCGTCCGCGTGGCGGGTGGACGGCCCACGCCGCTGGACGTCCAACGCTGGTGCGGGCAAGCGGACGCCGCCGACCTGGACCTGCTGGCGCGGCGGCACGGCCCCACGCTGGATGTCGGCTGCGGGCCGGGCCGGCTGCTGGCAGCGCTCGCCGGTCTGGGA
>JBBSMJ010000302.1:0-2333 GCA_038233235.1 Actinomycetes bacterium
CGTTCGAGTGAAGGGTCCCTTCACTCGAACCTATTGGATGAAGGGGCCCTTCACTCGAACGCGGAGGGGTGGCGGTGTGCCTACGATCACCGGATGCGCATCCTGGTGCTCGGCGGCGGCTTCTTTGTAGGGCGAACGTTCGTCGAGCTAGCCCTGACCGCCGACTACGACCTGACGCTGTTCAGCCGCGGCCGGACGGGGACCGACTTGTTCCCCGACGTCGAACGGTGCCGCGGCGACCGTGCCACCGGTGACTACGCGGCGTTGGACGACGGCGAGTGGGACGCCGTCGTCGACGTCAGCGGCTACGTACCCCGCCACGTTCGGCAGGCGGCGGACGCGCTCGGTGACCGGATCGGCCGCTACCTGTTCGTGTCGACCGGCTCCGTGTACGACGTGGCCAAGGCGACGGGCACGATCGACGAGGACTCCCCCCGGCTGGCGCCGGAACGCGACACCGAGGAGATCACCGATACGACGTACGGCCCGCTCAAGGTCGCCTGCGAGGACGACGTGCTGACCCGCTACGGGGAGCGCGCCACCATCGTGCGACCCGGCGTAGTCGCGGGTCCGTACGACCCCACCGACCGTTTCACCTGGTGGGTACGCCGCGCCGCCCGCGGTGGCCGAGTGGAGCTGCCCGGCCGCCCCGACCAGCCGGTGCAGGTGGTCGACTCGGGCGATCTTGCCGGGCTGATGCTCGCCCTGCTCACGGAGGACCGGGCCGGCACGTACGACGCCGTCGGTCCCGCGGAACCCACCACGCTGGACGGGCTGATCCGCGCCTGCGCGGCCGGCGCCGGCACCACCGTCGACGTCGTCCCTGTCGACCCCGACGACATGTCATCCCCACTCCCGCTCGTGCTCGACGACCCCAGCGTGGACCCGCTGTTTCGCCGTACCGGCGCTGCCGCTCGCGCGGCCGGGATGCCCACCACTCCGCTGCCGGAGACGGCGGCCGCCGTGCTGGAGTGGGACCACGAACGCGGCGAGCCACCGCTGGCCGGCGAGCCGCCCCCGAAGTAGCTGACCTGCTAGGCAGATGTCGTCACCGGTGACGAGATATGCCTAACAAGTCGCCTGGTCCGAGCGGAGCTGTCGTCGGCTGGCGGCTGATTCGTGGCAAGTCATGACTTTCCCTTGCCTTTACCTTCATACTCACCCTGCGCCCCGGCTACGGTGGCTCGGCGGCTGTAGTCCAAGGAGTCCTGGTGAACGCAATCGCTCCGTCGCTCCGTCGGCCGCGGCGGGCCGTCGTCGCGCTGTTGGCGCTGGCGCTGGCGGCAGTGGTCACTCCAACGCCCCCGCCCGTCGAGGCGGACCCGCCGGCATCGTTTCGCCTGCTGGCCGCGAACCGCACGGTCACCCTGGAGCGTTACGGCCAACAGGTCCGACTGGACTTGGGGGTGCTCGCCGCCTCGGTGGGAGGCGCCGTCGAGCTGAAGGCGGCGCGATCGACGTGGCGTTCGCCGATTGCGCTCGAGCAAGTGGAGCCGACCACCAAGGATGTGGTTCGCCGCCTGCCCGCCACGATGCTCGACGGCTTTCGCGGTCTGACGAAGTTCGCGCGCATCATCATCCGCGACTCGTCCGGCCGCGTCGTCAAGAAGGTTCCGTTGACCTTCTGCCCCAACACCTACGGGCGGCAGCGGACCGATGACCAGGGCCCGCCGGTGTCCGCCTACCCGGACATGTGCGGCGGGTACATGCCCTTCACCAAGGGCGCGGTGTGGGGGATCGACGCCGGATGGGCGAGCCCGCTCGCCAGCGACTGGGAAGCGCCATCCGTCGGGTTGGCGAGCGGCAGGTACGCCATGAAGGTGAAGATCGCGAAGCGGTATCGGGAGGCCTTCGCCGTACGCGCAGAGGACGCCGCTGTCGACCTCGATGTGACAGTGCGCCAACGGCGCCAAGGGCGCCAGGGAGCGAACAGCGTCGGCAGCCCAGTCAGGTACCCGGAGCCCGGCCCGGAGCGCGACGTACCGATTCTCGACACCCCAGATCCGGCGACATTGCCCGACCTCGCCGCGCTGCCGGCGTTCAACATCCAGATCGAACGGCGCCACCAGCGCGATCTGCTGAGCTTCGCCGCCAACGAGTGGAACCAGGGGCCGGCGCCGCTCGTGGTCGAAGGCTTCAGGCGCCCGGACAGCGACGTCATGGACGCCTACCAGTACTTCTACGACCGCGCCGGAAACGCTGTAGGCCGCGCGCCGGCCGGCACGATGGAGTACCACGACGCCCGCGGTCACCACCACTGGCACTTCCTGCAGTTCGCGTCCTACACCCTCGTGCACGCCAAGACCGGCGCGGTGGTGCGCAGTCGCAAGCAG
>JBBSMJ010000303.1:0-2321 GCA_038233235.1 Actinomycetes bacterium
GCCACCACCTCGTCGAGGGCGACCGCGGACGCCGAGGTGAGCGGATCGTCGCCCTGCAGCCGGGAGAGGTCGATCAACTCCTGCACGAGATGGGACAGCCGGACCGCCTCATGCTGCATGCGGCCGGCAAACCGGCGTACCGCCGCCGGGTCGTCGGAGGCGTCGAGCAGGGCCTCGGCGAGCAGCCCCATCGCCCCGACAGGGGTCTTCAGCTCATGGCTGACGTTGGCGACGAAGTCACGGCGTACGGCGTCGATGCGGTGCGCCTCGGTGCGGTCCTCGACGAGGACCAGGATCTGCCCCTGTGTTCCGAGCGGGGCGACCCGAGCCACGACGGCGAGCGGCTCGCCGCCGAGCGGCCCACGCGGAAGCTCCAGCTCGACCTCCCGGGCTGGGCCGGTGCGGCGTACCCGGCCGGCCAGCGCGACGAGCGGCTCGACGAGCAACCGGTCGCCACGAACCAGACCAGTTGCGTAGGCGGCGGGGCTGGCGCGCAGCACCCGGTCGTCCGGGCTGAGCACCACGGCGGAGGAGCGCAGCGCGGCAAGCACTGTGGAGACTCCGGGGGCCAGCACCGACTCCGGCTTCACTGGTGGCGCTGTGCGTGCGCCGCGCGGGTGCCGGCGCCTGCCGAGCCGGTACCCGAGTACGCCGACAAGCGCCGCCACGAGGACTGCTAGCCCAGTGACGGCGGCGACCATCGCCGCGTCCACGCTGCCGATGGTAGGCGGGCAGGAACCGAGGGCCAGCGCGGGCGGCCAGGTCCGTAGCGTGGCGTCGCCGAGTGTTCACCTGCGGGTTACGCACGCGTCACCCCGAACCCAACGCAAAGCGGCGGCGCGGACTAGCCTTGCCCCTGTGCGCGACGTCTACCATCAGCAGCTCGACGCGATCAGCAACCAGCTCGTGGAAATGACCCGGCTGGTGGGGTCGGCGATGGGCCGTGCCACCACCGCTCTCCTCGACGCCGACCTCGGACTGGCGGAAAGCGTCATCGCCGCCGACGACCAGGTCGACCTGATCTACCGTGAGATCGAGGCGCAGGCCTATGAGCTGCTGGCCCGCCAGCAACCGGTGGCCAGTGACCTGCGCGTCATCGTCACCTCGCTGCGCATGAGCTCTGACCTGGAGCGGATGGGCGACCTGGCCATCCACGTGGCGAAAGTGTCTCGACTGCGGTTTCCTGCCTCCGCCGTCCCCGCGCAGTTGCGCTCCACCATCCTGGAGATGGGGCAGGTCGCCGAACGCATCGTCGCCAAAGCCGGAAGCGTCATCGCCTCCCGCGACGTACCGACGGCGCTGGAGCTGGAGCAGGACGACGACGAGATGGACCGGCTGCACCGGACCCTGTTCGTCATCATCCTCGACGACAGTTGGCAGCACGGGGTCGAGGCTGCGATCGACATGACCCTGCTGAGCCGCTACTACGAACGCTTTGCCGACCACGCCGTCTCTGTCGCCCGCCGGGTCGTCTACCTCGTCACCGGCGAGCACGTGCCGCAGGTGGCCAGCCCCGGGGCATCGGTCGAGCGACTTACCGGCACCGGCTGACCCGGGCGGTCAATGCCCTTGAGATGCCACCGCCGCGATGGCCTCCTGTGCGGCGGCCGGGTCGAGGTACTCACCGCCTGCCCGTAGCGGTCGCATGTCCGCGTCGAGTTCGTAGAGCAACGGGATACCCGTGGGCACGTTGAGGTCGACGACGTCCGCGTCAGCCATGCCGTCGAGGTGTTTGAGCATGGCCCGCAGGGAGTTTCCGTGCGCGGCAACGAGGACGGTCTTCCCGGCTTGCAGGTCCGGCACCATGACGTCGTACCAATAGGGCAGCAGCCGGGCGACGACATCCTGCAGACACTCCGTACGCGGCCGCAGCTCCTCCGGCAACGTGGCGTAGCGCGGGTCATGCACCTGGGAGTACTCCGCGTCTTCGTCGAGCGGTGGGGGCGGCGTGTCATAGGAGCGTCGCCAGCGCATGTACTGCTCGTCGCCGAACTCCGCGCGCGTCTGCGACTTGCTCTTGCCCTGCAGGGCGCCGTAGTGGCGTTCGTTCAGCCGCCAGGATCGGCGCACCGGTAGCCAGAGCAGGTCGGCGACGTCGAGGGCGAGTTGCGCGGTCCGGATAGCCCGCCGCTGCAGCGAGGTGTGGACGACATCGGGACGCAGCTCGCGCTCCAAGAGCAGCTGGCCGGCGCGGACGGCCTCTGCCTCACCGCGCTCCGACAGGTCGACATCGACCCAGCCGGTGAACAGGCCCTTCGCGTTCCACACGCTCTCCCCGTGGCGGAGGAGCAGCAGGCGGTGAGGGGCGTCAGCCACAGCGC
>JBBSMJ010000304.1:0-2303 GCA_038233235.1 Actinomycetes bacterium
AGCCCTGCACGAAGGCGCTGTAGGTCTCGTTGATCAGTCGCTGCGACTCCGCGGCGATCGTGCCGAACACCAGCGAGCTCTTGCCCGAGCCGGAGACGCCGGTGAACACCGTCAGCCGCCGCTTCGGAATCTCGAGACGGACGTCCTTGAGATTGTTCACACGCGCTCCGTGCACGCGAATCAGGTCGTGGCTGTCTGCGACGTGCGGCACGGCTCAGCCCCGCTCGTTGATGCGGATCAGGTTGCCGGACGGGTCCCGGAACGCGCAGTCGCGCACCCCGTACGGCTGCTCGGTCGGCTCTTGGACGACCTCGGCACTGCTGGCCTGCAGCCGCTCGAAGACACCGTCGAGGTCGTCGGCGGCCAGGGTGATGGCGGTGTAGCTGCCCTTGGCGATCAGCTCGAGGATCGTGCGGCGCTCGGCGTCGGTGATGCCGGGGTCGGTGGCCGGTGGGTGCAAAACGATGGACGTGCCTGGCTGGTTGGCCGGGCCGACCGTGAGCCAGCGCATCCCCTGGTATCCGACGTCGCCGCGGACCTCGAAGCCGAGGGTGTCGCGATAGAAGGCCAGGGCGGCGTCCGGGTCGGTGTGCGGGAGGAAGGCGTAGTGAATGGTGATGTCCATGGCGGTCAGGCTAGGTGCGGCTCGGGGGCCGGCGCTTCTCGATTCCTGACCGGTCTGGTCACCTGTCTCGCCACGCACGGGGGCAACCCCGCAGTTGCGCTCGCCGCCCGGCGACGGTAGGCGCTGGGCGGCATACCGACCAGCTCGGTGAAGCGGCTGCTGAAGGTGCCCAGCGACGCACAGCCGACCGCGAAACAGACCTCGGTGACGCTGAGGTCGCCGCGACGCAGCAGCGCCATCGCGCGCTCGATGCGCCGCGTCATCAGATAGGTGTACGGCGACTCGCCGTAGGCGACCCGGAACTGGCGGCTGAGGTGCCCTGCCGACATCTGCGCGCCGCGGGCGAGCGCCTCGACGTCCAGCGGCTGCGCGTACTCCCGGTCGATCCGGTCCCGGACGCGGCGCAGCCGCCCGAGGTCGCGCAGGTGTTGCGCCGCAGCGGGTCGACTGGTCACCTGCGAGATCGTGCCACGGCGCGCCGAAGACGCCTAGCGCGGTGAAAATCGGTCGCCATCCGCAACGGTGACGCCAAGACTGACGGCCATGACGAGCAGCGACCTGTGGGACGAGCAGACAGCAGCGCGGTACGACGACAGCTCGGCGCGCAAGTTCGCGCCAGCCGTCCTCGACCCGGCGGTCGCCTTCCTCGCCGGGCTGGCCGGCGACGGCCCGGCGCTCGAGCTGGCCATCGGCACCGGCCGAGTCGCCGTCCCGCTGGCCGTCCGTGGCATCCCGGTGTCCGGGATCGAGCTATCGCAGCCGATGGTCGACCAGCTGCGGCGCAAGGTGCCGGCCAAGGAACTGCCTGTGGTCGTCGGTGACATGGCCACCGCGACGGCGCCCGGCGAGTACGCACTCGTCTACGTCGTGTGGAACAGCATCGCCAACCTGCGGACCCAGGATGAGCAGGTCCAGTGCTTCGCGAACGCGGCGCGGCACCTGACACCGGGTGGCCGGTTCGTCGTGGAGCTCGGGGTTCCGGCAATCCGCCGCTTCCAGCCGGGCCAGGCGGCTGTCCCGTTCCACGTGGACGACCACCACGTCGGCTTCGATACCTACGACATGGCCACCCAGCAGGCGAAGTCGCACCACTACACGCGCCTGGCGGACGGCACGGTCCGCTACGGCGCCAGCAACTACCGCTACATCTGGCCGGCCGAGTGCGACCTGATGGCACGCCTGGCCGGGCTCGCCCTCGAGCAGCGGTTCGCCGACTGGGCCCGGCGCCCCTTCACCGCCGAAAGCGAGAATCACGTCTCCGTGTGGCGCAAGCGCTGAGCAACATCGAAGCGATTCGTGAAATCACGCACCGCGCCCGATCATTGATGCAGTGACGACGTCTCCGGCGACCACCCCGCCATCGCGTACGAGGGCTGAGCACGACGATCCGCGGTGGCTGCGCGTCGTCGCCATCCCGACGATGCTCGCGATCGGCGCGCTGGTCGCGGTTCAGACCCAGATCAACGGCGACCTGTCCGCTGCCCTGGGCGGCGGGGCGAGCGCGGGCGTGTCCTCGGCGATGGTGAGCTTCGGCAGCGGGTTCGTGCTGCTCTGCCTGGCCGCAGTGGCGTTGCGGCCCATGCGCCGTGGCCTTGCTTCAGTGCGGGGCGCGCTGCGCACCGGGCACTTGCAACCGTGGCAGGTCCTCGGCGGCTGTGCGGGCAGCTTCCTGGTGGCC
>JBBSMJ010000305.1:0-2298 GCA_038233235.1 Actinomycetes bacterium
CGACGAGTACCCGAACTGGCGGGTGCCGTTGACTGACGGGGACGGTCGTCCGGTGCTGCTGGACGAGTTGCCGGACCATCCGCGGGTGCAGGCACTGGCTCGAGCTGTCACCGGCAGTGCCAGTGCCGGCGCGACGGGCAGTGCGACCGGCAGGGCGACCGGCGCGCTTCGGGGCACCCGCTACGGTGTGGCCCCGTGAGATCGCTTCGCCAGGTGCGTACCGCTGCGCCGATCGCCGTGCGCGGCACTCTTCTCGCCGTGGCCGCCGTCATAGTCACCGCCGCTCCCGCACGGGCGCTCGAGCGGGACGCGGGCGACGCGCCGGGCGCCGGCCTCACCGTCTTCGAAACCCTGCTGCTGTACCTCGTGGTGCCCTGTGCGCTCTTCCTCGTTATCGCGGCGCTAGTCGTCGGCGCGTCCGCCGCCCGGTCGAGCCGGGCGAGGGCATCGGCCGACACGGCGCAGCCGGTGTGGTTCGGCGGACCGGAGGAGGCGGAGCGCGCCCTGGAGTCGGCAAGCCCCACCCGTTCGGCGGGAGGCGCCAGTGGCCGCTGGTGAGTTGCTCAGCTCCCGCCAGCGCGAGGAGATCCTGCGCAACGTCCGGCTGGCGCAGCAGGAGTGCGGGTTGCGTTTCTCCGTCTACGTCGGCGATACCGACGACAACACGCGCGGCTACGCGCGGAGGCTGCACGGCGCCCTCGGCCGCGAGGGGTCGCGTACGGTCCTGGTCGTGGTGGACCCGGAGCGGCGGAGGTTGGAGATCGTCACCGGGGAACACGCGGCCCGTCAGCTCGACGACCGGGCCTGCGCCCTGGCGGGCATGTCCATGACGTCGTCGTTTTCCGCGGGTGACCTCGCCGGTGGCATCGCCGCTGGCGTGGTGATGCTCGGCAACCACGCGCGCCAACCACGTACCTTGCACACCGAGCAAGCCTGAGCCGCGAGCGTCAGGCGGACGCCGCGTCCCGCTGCTGCGCCCGCAGTGCCCGCTCGACGGCGGCGCGACCCTCGATGACCAGCCTGCGCAGCGCCGGGGGCGGGTCGTTTTTCGCGAGGAACCGGTCGCTGGCGGCCACCGTCTCCTCCTCCGCGAAGATGCCCGGATAGAGACCGACGACGACGTTCTGCGCCATCTCGTTGGACCGGCTGGCCCACACCTTCGGGATGGCGGCGAAGTAGCGGTCGATATAGGGACGGAGCAGATCCCGCTGGTCCGGCTGGACGAAGCCGGAGACGATGGCCGTCTGGACGGCGTTGGGCAGCTCGTCACCGTCCTCGACTACTGCGGCCCACGCCGTCGCCTTCGCGGCGGCGTCCGGACGGGCGGCCCGCGCCGCGGCTGCGTGCCGCTGCCCGGCGGCAGTGCTGTCTCGGGCTAGCTCCGCCTCGATCTCACCCTCGCCGGCCCGCCCGCAGCCGACAAGCCGGTGAAGCAGGTGCCAGCGCAGGTCCGTGTCGACCGTGAGCCCCAGCAGCGTCGTATGTCCGGCCAGCAGGTCGGCGATCTGTCCGAGGTGCGCGTCGCTGCGCGCCTCGCTGGTAAAGGCTCGGACGAGAGCGAGCTGGTGGTCACTTCCGGTGTCGGCCTCGCGCAGCAGGTGGGACAAGCCCGCTGCCAGGTCGGCTTGGGCGTGGTCGCGGTACGCCGGGTCGACGTAGCTGTCCGCCGCCGCGCGGACCTGGCGCAGCAGCAGCTGCACCACCGCGATGTCTGTTTCTGCACCGATGCCGGCGAGGACGAGGGCGAGGTAATCGCGGGCGGCCATCTCCGCGTCGCGCGTCATGTCCCAGGCGGCCGCCCAGCACAGCGTGCGTGGCAGCGAGGTGGTGAACTCGCCGATGGACGACATGAGCGTGGTGAGCGACTGGTCGTCCAGCCGCAGCTTGGCGTAGGTCAGGTCGTCGTCATTGACCAGCACGAGGTCCGGCCGGGTCTTGCCGACAAGGGCGGGTACGTCCGTGCGATCGCCGACGATGTCGAGCTCCACCCGCTCCCGACGCACCATCCCCTCGGCGCCGCGGTCGTACAGGCCGATGGCGATGCGGTGCGGGCGCAGCGTCGGATGCTCCGCCGGCGACTCCTGGCGTACGGCGAAAGAGGTGAAGCGGCCGTCCGAGTCGGTAGCCAGTTCGGGACGCAGGACGTTGACACCGGCGGTCTGCAGCCACTGTTTGGTCCACGTCCCGAGGTCGCGACCGGACGTCTCCTCCAGCGCGCCGAGCAGATCGTCCAGCGAGGTGTTCCCCCACTCGTGCCGACGGAAGTAGCGGCGCAAGCCTTCGACGAATGCCTCGCGC
>JBBSMJ010000306.1:0-2294 GCA_038233235.1 Actinomycetes bacterium
CTGCGCCAGTTGGTCTATCGCAAGAAGGTGCAGTTGCGCGCCCTCGACGCGAGCAGCAAGAGCGGGAGCCGGCTGCGTCGCACCGTGCTGGTGGAGCAACCGGATGGTTCGCTGCTCAACACGAGCAAGGCGCTGGTCGCCGAGGGTCACGCCCTATGGATGCCGAACGAGACCGAGTACCTCGACAACGCGGCCCTGGCCATGCTGGCCGCACAGGCTGCGGGGCGGAAGGTCGGCCTGCACGATTCCGACTACTGCGGCTACGGATCGGCGCAGTCGGTGGCGCTCGACGTCCGGGTGCGCTGGGACGCCGACGCCAAGGACGGGCAAAACCTCAACGACGAGTACGTCATCGTCACGAACACCAGCGCGTTCGGCCTCGACCTGACCGGTTGGGTGCTGCGGGACTCCTTCATCAAGGAGTACGCCTTTCCGCGCGGAACCTCGCTAAGGGCGGGCCGGACGCTGTTCGTACACGTCGGCTCCGGGCAGGACAGCGGGAAGCACCTCTACATGGGTGAGACCTCGCCCAAGTTCAACAACGTCGACAGGAGTAGGGGCATCGGGGACGGTGCGTACATCTTCGACCCGGACGGCGACCTGCGCTTCTCCTTCCTCTACCCCTGTCAGCTCAACTGCGTGAACCCGGCGCAGGACCGGTTCGTTCTCGGGGAGGTCAACTACGACGCTCCCGGCGGGGACAGCAATAACCCCGGCGGGGAGTTCATCAAGCTGCACAACCGTGGTTACACCGCGGTGCCGCTCGGGCAGTACCTGCTGCGCTTCGGGCCGTACTCCTACAGCTTCATGCCGAGGGCCACGCTCGCCCCCGGTGCGACGGTCAAGGTCGTCATGGGCAAGGGCAGGAACACGTCCACCCACAAGTACGTCGGTAAGCCCCATGGCGTGCTGTCGAACTCCGGCGGCCGAGCGCAGATCGCCACCTACGACGACGTAGTACTCGACTGCGCCGCCTGGAAAGCCGGCAGCTGCTGACTCTCCGCACCGTCCGGGCGCAGCGACCGCGGGCTGGTCAGGAACCCATAACCCCAACTGGCGTGCATAACAGCGACGACCAGCGGTAACTGTCGGCGTACGTCAGGTGGTAGGTCACGTCCGACAAGCGCAGAGCCGACGACGTTCGCCGCGGCATAGCTCACCGGTACGACGAGCCCGCGCCGCCAGCCGACAGCTCCCGCCACCGCGCCGGCCGCCACGGCGAGTACGGCGGCTGGCGGAGCCAGGTAGCGAAGCTGTACCGAGCCCGGATGCTCTCGCATCACCACCCGGCGCCACCGTCCGTAGTCGCGGTACTGCCGCGCCAGCGCCCGCACGTTTCCCCGCGGCCGGTAGGCCACCCGGAGGCGGGGCGTGAAGTAGACGAGGCCACCGGTGCGCCGGATCCGATAGTTCAGCTCCCAGTCCTGCGCGCGCAGGAACGACTCGTCGTAGCCACCGATGCGCTGGAGAGCCGACCGGTGGAAGACGCCCAGATAGACGGTGTCGGCCGGGCCGGCGTCCCCGCCGGTGTGGAAGGGGGCGCTTCCCACGCCCAGCCGGGAGGCCATCGCGCGCGCCACCGCACGTTCGAACGGCGTGACCCCCTCGGCGGCCATGATGCCCCCGACGTTGTCCGCGCCGGTGTGCCGAAGGACATCAACCGCGGTGCGTACGTAGTCCACCGGCAGCATGGCGTGGCCGTCGACGCGCGCGATGACGTCGTGGTGGGCAGCGGCCACCGCCGCGTTCAACCCGGCGGGGGTTGCGCCCGTCGGGTTGGGAACGGTCCGTACGCGCGGATCACCGGACAGTTTCGCGGCCACCCGGTCGGTACCGTCCGTCGAGGGGCCCAAGGCGATGACGAGCTCGAGCTGGCCGGGGTAGTCCTGGGACAGCACGTGCTCGACGCAGTGGGTGAGGTGGCGAGCCTCGTTCAGGACGGTCATGACCACCGACACCGGAGGGTGCCGCGTGACATCTGCTATCGGAGGACGGGGTGCGGCGGAGGACATGGCGGCATCACCGTAGCGGCGCGCCGGCCGGGTAAGCCGACCTGCCGCGCATAGCATCGCCACCCCGATCGTCGTCGTGCACCGAGGTGGCCTTCCCCCCATGAGCCCTGCGTCCGCACAGGTCGAACGCGGCGGCCCGGTCGGCCGCTGGCGCCGGACGGTGGCGGTGGTGGCGACGCTGCTGTCGGTGCTGGTCGTCGCGACGAGCACCGCCGGCTGGGCGCTGTTGCACCGTGTCGAGGGCCAGGTGGATCGCGTCGACGTCTTCGCCGAGCTCGAAGA
>JBBSMJ010000307.1:0-2294 GCA_038233235.1 Actinomycetes bacterium
AGCTCCTTGCTGGAGCGGATGCGGGAAAGGTTCAGGCCCGCTCCGGAGCCGCCCTTGAAGATCAGCCCCTCCTCGCGGTACCAGTTGAGGATCGAGTCCATCGTGTCGTCGACGGCCAAGATGAAACACGCCGAGACCTGTTGCGGGGAGCTCGTGCCGACGTTGAACCACACTGGCGAGTTGAAGCTGAACACCTGGTGCAGCAGGGCGTGGGTCAGCTCGTGCTCGAAGATGTCCGCGTCGTCGTCGGTGGCGAAGTAGCCGTGCTCCTTGCCGGCGCGGGCGTAGGTGAGCACGACCCGGTCGATGAGCTGCTTGAGGCTCCACTCCCGCTGCGGGGTGCCGACCGCTCCACGGAAGTACTTGGTGGTGACGATGTTGGCGGCGTTGACCGACCACGAGGACGGGAACTCGACGCCGCGCTGTTCGAAGTTGACCGAGCCGTCGCGCCAGTTGGTCATGACCACGTCACGGCGTTCCCACACCACGTCGTCGTACGGGTGCACCCCCGCAGTGGTGTAGATCCGCTCCATGGTCAGCCCGCGACCGGGCGTGCGGGGGGTGGGCCGCTGGGTACCGCTGACCGTCTCGGTCATGAACCGTCCTCCTCGTTCGTGCACAACGTCGTGGTAGCGGTCGGCATGCCGACCGGTGGGTCAGTTCAGCCGGCTGTCGGCGTACGGCGGGGGTGTTGCTCCGCCACGGTCGGGCGGGCGCGGACTGCGTAGTGCGGCGATCTCGGCCTCGAAGTCCGCCAGACTGTCGAAGCCGCGGTAGACCGAGGCGAACCGCAGGTAGGCCACCTCGTCGAGGCGCCGCAGCGGGCCGAGGATGGCCAGCCCCACCTCGTGGGAGGGCACCTCAGCAGAGCCGCTGGCGCGGACCTTCTCCTCGACCTGCTGGGCCAGCAGGGCGATGTCGTCCTCGTGCACCGGCCGGCCCTGGCACGCCTTGCGGACGCCGTCGACCACCTTGGTCCGGCTGAACGGCTCGGTGACCCCGCTGCGCTTGACCACCGACACCGAGGCGGTCTCCATAGTGGTGAAGCGCCGACTGCACTGCGGGCAGGAGCGTCGGCGGCGGATGGCCGCGCCGTCCTCGGCCAGCCGGGAGTCGATGACTCGGGTGTCGTCGTACTTGCAGAACGGGCAGTGCATCGACTCGTCGCCTCCTTCACCGAGGCTCTCGCTGGGGACAACCTGTGGACCAGTGACCCAACCTGTGGATGACTTACAACGGTGTAAGCACTACATCTAGGGGTGACGGTAGACCGCTAGCGCCACGGCCGCAAGCTCTTGGGGCACCGACTTCCTCCGGATCGCAACGCCCCAGGTCAGCGCAGGTGTGGCCGGGCCGACACGCCGCTACCGCGCCGCGCCGCAACGCCACGTCTCCTCAGGCCGTGCGTCACCAGTCACCCAGTCAGCGGGACGGCAAGCTCCTGTCCTGCCGTCAAGGACGCGCTGCCCATGCCGTTGAGGTCGATGATGCGCTGGACCACATCTCGGGGATCCTGACTTGGCGCAGCACTCCGCGCGATCTGCCAGAGGGTCTGCCCTGGTGCGACGGTGATCGTGCGGTACGCCGGCCGCCCAGTGCCGATGCCGGTGCCGGTGGCGTCGGCGTAGCTGGTGGCCCGGCCGAGGGTGAAGGCCGCGACCAGGACGGCGGCAAGCAGCGCCACCACCACGAGCCGCCCACGCCGGGTGAGCCGCAATGGTCCGGCCGGTGGTCTGTCCTGGCCCGTCCGCTCCGCTGCTGGATGTCGTGTGGCGATGGCACTCATCGCTGCCTCCCGTTGTGTCGAACCCACGTTCGATCGAACGTCTGTACGATGTTGTACCGCACCGGTCCGACAAAATCGACGACACCTCGAACATGTGTTTGAATCGAGACCTGGATGCAGCTAACGTGCCCAGCACGATCGACGCTCGCGGAGAGGGGCGGACGTGGCGGACAAGGAGGGGCGCGGCACGGTGCGGAACTTCCCGGACCGGCCGACGGATGGTGACGGCCTCACGGCCCGCCAGAGCAGGGTGCTGGAGGTGATCCGCGACTCGGTCGGCCGGCGTGGGTACCCGCCGAGCATGCGGGAGATCGGCGAGTCGGTGGGCCTCACGTCGACCTCGAGCGTTTCTCACCAGCTGTCGGCCCTGGAGCGCAAGGGCTACCTGCGGCGCGACCCGAACCGGCCGCGTGCCCTGGAGGTCCGCTCGCCGGCAGAGGCGCCCGGCTCGGCAGGCGTCGGCTCGGCCGACGAGACCGGCGCCGGTGACGCCCATCCTGCTCCGACC
>JBBSMJ010000308.1:0-2283 GCA_038233235.1 Actinomycetes bacterium
GCCAGGGGTCGACTGCCACGATCGCCGCGAGACGATCGCCGCGCTGCTCCACGAGCGGTACGGCATCCGGCACACCACCCTGCAGGTCGACCATGCCGCCGCACCGCAGCTGATTCCCGCCGAGCAGCTCGTCCGCCGCCCAACAGGAGCATCCACTGCGCCCGTGCAAGATGGCGGACGCCCGCATTGATGACGACGACCGGTGCACGGCTTCCGACGTACGTCTCACCACCCAATCTCCGAGGGGATAGCAACCGAGCATGGACATCACCGAACTGATTCTGTTCCAGCACCACGAGCAACGTCGCACGTTCGCGCTGCTCGACGACATCGACCGAGACGACGCCGAGCGGCTTGCTGCGGTGTGGGCTCGGCTCGAGGTGTTGCTTGAAGTGCATGCCGAGGCGGAGGAAAAGTTCTTCTACCCCCGACTGCTCGCCGTCGGCAGCGGTGGTGGCAGTGCCGATAGCGTCGAGAGCGAAGTAAAGGACGCCATCAAGGACCACAACGAGATCCGCGAAGGCATCCGGAAGGTGCGGGAGAACCAGCCGGGCACCGACGCGTGGTGGGCGGCAGTCGTGGAGACGCGTGACGCCAACAGCGACCACATGGCCGAAGAGGAGCGCGAAGACCTACCGGACTTCCGCCGCAACGCCGACCTGCAGATGCGGCACGAGATTGCGATCCTGTTCATCGGCTACGAGTCGCAGCACGCAACCGGGATTGCCGCGCGGGACAAGGACCCGGACGCGTACGTGGAAGAGCACAGCTGACGCCGCAGCCGTCGCGGCGCGCGCGGGAAGGGGGCCTTATGCCGGGGTCTGTTGAGGGACGCGCGTCCGGCCGACTCCGCTCGTGCGCGGCCGCTTTGTTCGTCGTGCTGCTCGCGGTGGCGATCAACGCCTGCTCCGTCGGCGCGGACGTCGGGTCACCGACCGCCGGGACACCTACCACGAAAGGCCAGACCGAGATGGCGCGTTCTCCGTCCGCATCCAGCATGCCGCAGCAGGGCGGGCTCGATACGCAGCTCATCGAGGCAGCGTGGAACAACGACCTCCCCCGCGCCCGCGAGCTCATCGCGGCCGGCGCCGACGTCAATTTTAAGGACCACACGCAGCAGAGCGCCTACCTCATCGCCACCAGCGAGGGCTACCGCGAGCTGCTCGAACTGACCTTTCGCCATGGCGCCGACGTCACCTCGCTGGACAGCTACAACGGCACCGGCCTCATTCGGGCGGCGGAGCGCGGGCACGCCGACATCGTTGGACGCCTGCTGCAGACAGACATCGACGTCGACCACGTCAACAATCTCGGCTACACCGCTCTGCACGAGGCGATCGTCCTCGGGGAGGGTACGCAGTCGTACGAGGACACGGTGCGGCTGCTGGTGGCCGGTGGCGCGAACGGCGAATTGCCGCCGAAACGCGACGGCATTGCGCCGGTCGAGCACGCGCGGTCGAGGCAGTACGACGTCCTTGCGGCGACCCTCGAATCGGCGTTGGACGACCAGCGCACTCCCACAGACCCTGGCGCGGAGTTGCTGCGGGCAGCAGCGGCCGGCGACGCCGACCAATTGGCGCTCGCGCTGCGCGCTGGTGGCGAGATCGAGGCTCGCGACGCCGAAGGCCGTACGCCGTTGCTGCTTGCCGCCGCGAACGACCAGCTGGCCGTGGCGCGGCTACTCGTGGCGCTCGGCGCCGACCCGGACGCACTCGACGACCGGCACGACACACCCTGGCTGGTCACCGGCGTCACCGGCAGCGTCTCCATGCTGGAGGTCCTGCTCCCCGGCGAACCGGACCTGACGATCCGAAACCGCTTCGGTGGCATCTCCGTCATCCCGGCGAGTGAGCGCGGACACGTCGACTACGTACGCCGCGTCGTACAGACCGACATGGACGTCAACCACGTCAACGACCTCGGCTGGACCGCGCTGCTCGAGGCGGTGATTCTCGGTGACGGCTCGAAGCCTTATCAGCAAATCGTCCGGGTGTTGCTCGACGCGGGCGCCGATCCCACCATCGCCGACCGGGACGGGGTGACGGCGGGCGAGCACGCCCGCGACAAAGGCCAGGACGACGTCGCCCGAATTCTGGAGCGGTCTCGCGGATGAGCGAGCCGACCCGCCAGCTGGTCGACCTGCTGGTCACCAACACGGCGGAGGTACTCACCTGTGCCGGTGACGCGCCGGACCTGATCGGGCGCGTCCCGAACGGTGGCGTGGCGATCGACGCGGGCCGGGTGCGTGCCGTCGGCGACGTCTCCGGCTTCACCGGACGCCGC
>JBBSMJ010000309.1:0-2282 GCA_038233235.1 Actinomycetes bacterium
CGGACGTGCCGCGCCCGGCGCTGACGTGGTCGACGCGCTCGCGTCGGCGCTGGGCATCACCCCGCAGCAAGTCCAGCGAGCCGCCGCCTGCAGCCGGGCGGAGCGGCTCGCTCGCGCCTGACCGGGGCAACTCGTTGGCGAACCGTCGCGGGGTGTGTACCGTCCCTGCCAGAACACTGCACTGAGCCACGGAGGGGCTGTCGTGTGCGAGCAAAGGGACGTAGCCCAGACGGCCTGCCAGAATTTCGCGGCCCAGAGACCGCATCACGCTGGACAGAGGGCTTGGGACAGGCAAGCGTCACCGGGAACGGCTCGCCGCAGGGCGTATCCGCCATGTGCCGACGACCAACCGTCGCGGCGAACGGCCCTGTGGCTCGGCGGACTGTCACAGCAAGGCGTCACGCTCAGGTGGTCTTTCAGCACGACGAGCGAATAGCAGGAGGTGCAATGCAGACAACCCGGCGTCGAGGTACGACACTCGACGGCATGTCACTCGATCAGCAGCCCGATGTCACTGACCGTCACCCTGGCCCGCCGCGCCCTGGTGAACGCCGACGGGTCGCCCGAATCGCTTTCATGATCTCGGTGTTCGTCGTGGCAGGAATCCTCGTGGTCCTGAGCCTCGACCGGGACTCCGGGGTGATCCTTGAGACGCCCACCGCCGCGCCGCCGAGCGCCGCGCCGGTTATGCCCTCACCGCCGACGCTGAGCGAGGAGGAGCAGATCCTCGCCCAGTACCGCCGGTTCTTCGCGAGCCTGACCACCTTGTCGAACCTGCCGGCGGCCGAGCGGCCGGCGGTGCTAGGGCAGGTGGCATCCGACCCGCAGTACACCCGGAGCCTTGATGGTCTGGCCGCTGCGGACGCCGCCGGCGAGGTCTTTTACGGTGAGGGCAAAGTCAGCCCGCGGGTGGCGAACATCGGCCTGGCCACGGCCGTCGTGCAGGACTGCCAGGACGGCAGCCAGGGCGGCCGGATGCGGAAGTCGGATGGCACGAAGCTGACGGTCGGGCCGCCGGCCGACCCGGCGGTGACGCAGATGCGACGTGGCCCCGATGGCATCTGGCGGGTCGCCGAGGTCGTCTATCCCCCCGACAGGACGACCTGCTGATGCATACCCACGTGATCGGTGCGCTGCTGCTGCTCGGTGTTGTCGTGGTGCTGCCGAGCGGACCAGCTGCAGCAGTTCCCGGAGATCCCATCGTCAAGCGGGGAGTAGGAAGCTCGGTCACGACGGAGATCAACGGTCCGGGTGCTCCGGGCAGCTCCGCCGCCGGGGTGCCGGTCAAGAAGGTCGCCGGTTCGGGTGGTGGCGGGGTGGCTCCGCCAGTGGTGCGATTCGCGGATGGTTCTTACAGCGTGGACACCGGTGTTGGTGGCGCGGGGTCCGGGGACTGCTTCTACGAGCGGGTGCCTGAGCTGGATGAGCCGGGTCCGCCGGTGCGTACCGCGTATCGCCGGTCGTGTGATGAAGCGACGTTGGCGGCCGAGACCGGCACGATCATCTTTCGGGGTCCGGGTGCACCGCCGCCGGTGCAGGTGACCCCGGCGCAGTTGGCGCAGCGGGCGGTGGGGGAGTTGGTGTTGCCGGCGCCGGTGGTGCGGCGGTCTCCGGTGGAGAACAACGAGTACAAGGGTGATCCGTTCACGTGGGCGAACTTGTGGACGTGGTTCTGGACGGATTCTTCTGCGTTCGGGCCGTTGACGCAGACGACGTCGTTGGGGCCGGTGTCGGCCACGGTGACGGCCCGGCCGGTGGGGTTGGTGTTCGATCCGGGTGATGGCGGTGAGGTCGTGCGTTGCGCCGGTCCGGGCGTGGCGTGGTCGGAGGTGTTCGGCAATGACGCGCCGCCGACGGGCTGCGGTTACCGCTACCGCGGGGTGACGGATGGTCCGGTGCCGACGAGCCTCGGGATTGTGTGGAAGGTCAGCTGGACCGGCTCGGGTGGTGCTGGTGGTTCGTTGCCGGCGATGACGACGACGACCTCGGCGCCTCTGAGGGTGCTGCAGGTTCAGGTCGTGAACAGGTGACGACCATGCCCGGCCGGGTCGCTGCGCCGGCGTCATCGGGGAACGGCTCCGGTCGGTTGGGTGCGGGTGCGTTGGGGACGCCGTTGCCTACTCGGCAGCGGCACAACGGTGTCATCGCGCTGTCGGTCGCGTTGATCGTCGGCTTGGCGGCGTTGGGCGCCTATCTGTATTCGTCGGCGGGGGCGAAGGCGCCGGTGGTGATGATGCTGCGGCAGGTGCCGGTCGGTCAGGTGGTGCAGCGGGCGGATGTGA
>JBBSMJ010000310.1:0-2270 GCA_038233235.1 Actinomycetes bacterium
CATCCTCGACGAGGTGCTGGCCTCTTAGCTGGGGACGCCCGACCGGTCCGCTGTCCCTCCGATGAGCATCGCCGGCGTGGTCCCCGCGGCCGGGCGTGGAGAGCGCTTCGGAGCGGGAGAGTTCAAGGCGCTGCGACCGCTTGCTGGGTTGCCCCTTCTTGTCCACGCCGTCCGTGCGTTGTGTGCGGCCCGCCTCGTCGATCTTGTCGTCGTTGCGGTGCCCGTCGACCGGATGTCGGTCGTGCGTGCACTGCTCGCGGACGCCGACCACGAAGCCGTTGCCAGCACCCCCGTGCAAGTTGTCGCCGGAGGAGCAACCCGGCAGCTGTCCGTGCGCGCGGCTCTCGACGAGCTGCCCGCCGAGATCGATGTCGTGCTCGTACACGATGCCGCCCGCCCGCTCGCGCCGCCCGAGCTCGTCGAGACGGTGGCTCTGGCAGTGCGTGGCGGCTTGGCCGCCGTGGTGCCCGGCCTGCCGGTAGCCGACACGATCAAGCGGGTCGGTCCTGACGGCGTCGTCAGCGTCACGCTGGAGCGGGCCGCGCTGCGCGCCGTACAGACCCCGCAGGGATTTCGCCGGGATGTGCTGTGCGCCGCCCATCAGCGCGCAGAGCAACCTGGTGGGACACCGGTCACCGACGACGCCGGACTGGTTGAGCGGCTCGGAGTGCCAGTGCATGTCATTCCGGGGGCGGTGGAAGCGTTCAAGGTGACTACTCCACTCGATCTGATGCTCGCGGAGGCCGTACTGGCCGCCCGGAAAGGTGTCGATGTCCGCTGAGCTACGAGGGCCTGGGTTACCAGGGACGGCGCGGGTCGGGATAGGCGTCGATGTGCATCCCTACGACGCCGACCGTGTGCTGCATCTCGCGGGTCTGACCTGGCCGGGCGAGCCGGGATTGGCCGGGCACTCCGACGGCGACGTCGTGGCCCACGCAATGTGCGACGCGCTGCTGTCCGCCGCCGGACTGGGTGATCTCGGGGAGCAGTTCGGGTCCGCCGATCCCCGCTGGGCGGGGGCGGCCGGGGCGGCGCTGTTGGCGGAGACCGCTGCGCGCGTCCGGGCCGCCGGCTTCGCCGTGGGCAATGTCGCCGTACAAGTTGTCGGGAGTCGGCCCCGGCTGGGCCCGCGCCGGGCTGAGGCGCAAGAGGTGCTCTCCCGGGCCGCGGGCACCACCATCTCGGTGGCCGCGACCACGACCGACGGTCTCGGGCTGACCGGTCGCGGCGAGGGGCTGGCCGCCATCGCCACCGCGCTGGTGTTCCCGGCCTGACTTCCCTCAGCCCTACCCTGTGCGGGTGAGTCTTCGCCTGTACGACACGTTGCGCCGCGAGATGCGCGAGTTCCGGCCGCTGGTACCGGGGCGGGCTTCGCTCTACCTCTGCGGGGCGACCGTGCAGTCGCCGCCGCACGTGGGCCACGTCCGCTCCGGCATTGCCTTCGACATCCTGCGCCGGTGGCTGCTGGCCAGCGGCCACACCGTGACCTTCTGCCGCAACGTCACCGACATCGAGGACAAGATCCTGCGGGTCTCGGCGGCCGAGGGCGTGCCCTGGTGGGAGGTCGCCGAGCGCAACCAGCGGGCGTTCAGCTGGGCCTATGACACCCTCGGGTGCCTGCCGCCCACGGTCGAGCCGCGGGCCACCGGACACGTGCCGGAGATGGTGGCGCTGATTCGCCGGCTCGTCGACGCCGGCCACGCCTACGCCTCCGACGGGGACGTCTACTTCGACGTGCGGTCCTTTGCAGCGTACGGCGCACTGTCCGGGCAGCGGCCCGAGCAGCTGCGCAGCGGCGAGCCGGAGGAGTCGGCCGCCCGCAAGCGGCACTCGGCGGACTTCGCCCTGTGGAAGGCCGCGAAGGAGGGCGAGCCGGCATGGGAGACGCCGTGGGGACCCGGGCGCCCGGGTTGGCACCTCGAGTGCTCGGCGATGGCCACGAAGTACCTGGGCGAAAGCTTCGACCTCCACGGTGGCGGGATCGACCTTGTCTTCCCCCACCACGAGAACGAGATCGCCCAGTCGCGGGCGGCCGGAGACGGGTTCGCGCAGTACTGGCTGCACAACGCATGGGTTACCACGGCCGGGGAGAAGATGAGCAAGTCCCTCGGCAACTCGCTGCTCGTTCCTGCCGTGCTCGAGCGGGTGCGCCCGGCCGAACTGCGCTACTACCTGGGGCAGGCGCACTACCGGTCGTCGATCGAGTTCAGTGAGTCGGCGTTGCAGGAGGCGGCCGCCGCGTACCGGCGGGTGGAGGGATTCGTGTTGCG
>JBBSMJ010000311.1:0-2269 GCA_038233235.1 Actinomycetes bacterium
CCGGAGGCGGCACCTTCGGCACCGTCGACGACTGCCACCACGGTGAGCGCGCGGGCGTGGGACACCCCGTTGGTGGTGAGCGTGTTGCCCGCCCAGCGCAGGTTGGCCGCGCTCGACTCCTCGGCGACGACGACGCAGCCGTCGGCCGCGGACAACTCCACCGCCCGCTCGACGACCTCCTGCGGAGTCACCGGCCACCTTCCTGCACGGTGTTGAGGATCCGTACGCCGCGGAACAGCGCGGACGGGCATCCATGGCTGACCGGCGCCACCTGACCGGGTTGGCCCTTTCCGCAGTTGAACGCCCCGCCCAGTTGGTACGTCGCCGGCCCGCCGAGCGCGGCCAGCGAGCCCCAGAACTCCGTGGTCGTGGACTGGTACGCCGCGTCGTCTACCTGCCCGGCCAGGCGCCCGTTGCGAATGAGGAAGAAGCGCTGTCCGGTGAACTGGAAGTTGTAGCGCTGCATGTCGATCGACCAGCTCTTGTCACCGACGACGTAGAGCCCCCGCTCGACCGACGCGATGAGCTCCTCGGTCGAGGGGCCGTCAGCGGCCGGCTGCAGCGACACGTTCGCCATTCGCTGCAGCGGCACGTGGCCGGGGGAGTCGGCGAAGGCGCACCCGTTGGAGCGCTCCAATCCGTGCAGCGCCGCCGTACGCCGGTCCAGCTGATAGCCGACCAGCACGCCGTCGCGGATCAGCTCCCACCGTTGTGCGGCGACGCCGTCGTCGTCGAAGCCGACGCTGGCCAGGCCGTACTCGGTGGTGCGGTCGCCAGTGACCTGCATGGCAGCGGAGCCGTACTGCAGGCTGCCCAGCTTGTCCGGCGTGGCGAAGGACATGCCGGCGTAGTTGGCCTCGTAGCCCAGCGCCCGGTCCAGCTCGGTCGCGTGACCCACCGACTCGTGGATCGTCAGCCACAGGTTGGTGGGGTCGACTACCAGGTCGTAGCTCCCGGGTTCGACCGACGGCGCCGCGGCCTTCTCCGCCAGCAACTCGGGCAGCTCGGCGAGTTCGCTGTCCCAGTCCCACCCAGTGCCGGTGAGGTACTCCCGCCCGCGTCCGACCGGCGGGGCCAGCGTGCGCAGGGTGGTGAAGTCGCCGCTGTCGCGGTCGACGTGGACCCCGGTGAGCGACGCTGCGACGCGGACGCGCTGCTGGGTGGTCGACGTCCCCGCCGAGTCGGCGTAGAACTTCTGCTCTTTCACCTGCCGGGCGAGTGCGTCGACGTGATCGACGCCCGACGCGCGCAGCAGCAGACCGCTGCGGTCGGCGAGCAGCGCGACGGTGTCGCGCTCGGGGACGGAGAACGGGTCGACGTCGTACGCCGAGACCCAGGTCGCATCGGCGTGCACGCCCTCCGCGGCGAGCTCGATCGGCTCGGTGTTGACCGGGCGGCTCACCTTGGCCACGTCGACCGCCAGGTCGGCCAGCCGCGCCACCGCGTCGACGGTCAGCTGCACTCCGGCGGCGAAGCCCCACGTGCCGTCGTGCACGACGCGTACGGCGACGCCGACGTCCTCTCCGTCGTGGCTACCGAGCAGCCGGCCATCGTGGAGTTGGAGCGTTCCCGCCCGAATCCGCTCCACTCGGACGTCGGCGTGCGACGCGCCGAGTTGCTCGGCGCGGGAAAGCGCGGCATCGGCGAGATCCCGTAGCGGCAACGCGCGAAAGTCTTCGTCGACGGCGTGCGGCACTGCTCCCCCTCCGGTCGACCCCCGGTCCCGGACCGGTGGGCGGGGCTGGCCGATACTCTGCCGGCGTCCCGCACGCTCCTGTTTCGCCGCCCAACTCTTGCACATGGGGGAGCCCGTCGTGAGTCGGTCCGTCCTGGTCACCGGCGGTAACCGGGGCATCGGCCTGGCCGTCGCCCGGGCATTCGCCGCCGACGGTGAGCAGGTGGCGGTCACCTACCGCTCCGGCGAGCCACCCGCGGGATTGCGCGGCGTCCGCTGCGATGTCACCGACGCGAGCCAAGTGGACCGCGCCTTTAGCGAGGTCGAGGAGGCCCAGGGCCCGGTCGAAGTACTCGTCGCCAACGCCGGCATCACCCGCGACCAGCTGCTGCTGCGGATGTCCGAGGAGGACTTCACCACGGTGCTGGACACCAACCTCACCGGCTCCTACCGGGTGGCCCGGCGCGCGGCACGCGGGATGCTGCGCGCGCGCAGTGGCCGGCTCATCTTCATCTCTTCGGTCGTCGGGATGCTCGGGTCGGCCGGGCAGGCCAACTACGCAGCCGCCAAGGCCGGCCTGGTGGGGCTGGCCCG
>JBBSMJ010000312.1:0-2249 GCA_038233235.1 Actinomycetes bacterium
CTGCCGCGTGGCACACCGGCCGCCCTGGTCATCCTGATTGCCGGCGTCGTCGCCGTGGCGACCTGCCTGGGCGTCAACGCCGGCGGCCCCGGGGAGCGGGCCGGGGCCCGGCCGCAGGACCGCTGGTTCGACTCGGTGTCCGCACCGCAGGGAGCCTGGCCGCCCTACCGCGTCGGCGAGGACGAGCCGGTGGAACTGCCCCGGTAGACCATGCAACCTGTCCGCCGGGCGTCGCGTGTGATGGATGAGCGGCCGTCCGGCCGCACGGGGAGCGGGCCGTGAGCGCAGCAGCCAGCCAGGCGGTCGACAGCACCACGCGCGACTTCGCCGACTTCTACACCGCGACCTTCCCCGGTCTCGTCGCACAGCTCTACGCCGTCACCGGCGACCGCACCGAGGCCGAGGAGTGCGCGCAGGAGGCGTTCGTGCGGGCCTGGCCACGCTGGGAGAAGCTCTCGACCTACGACGAGCCGCGCGCCTGGGTGGTGACCGTCGGGCACCGGGTCGCCGTGAGTCGCTGGCGCCGCACCCGCACCGCCCTGACCCGCAGCCGCGCCGACCGGGCGCCGGGCCCCACGCCGGGCCCCGACCCGCAGACGATGGTCCTCGTCGCAGCGTTGCGGCAACTGCCCGAGGCGCAGCGCACCGCCCTGGTCCAGCACCACATGGGCGGGATGGCGGTGGCCGAGATCGCCCGCCGTGCAGGCGTGCCCGAGGGAACCGTGAAAGCCCGCCTGTCGCGGGGCCGCATCGCCCTTGCCGCCCTGCTCACCGACGACGACACCGGCGGCGAGTCCGCCGCCCTTGACCATGCGCCTACCCCGGAGGCCCGCCATGCGTGACCCCGACGACCTGCAGTCGCTGTTCGACGCGCTTTCCAGGGACGCGGCCGGTGCCGGTCCAGGTCCCCAGGCTGCGGTGGCGAGGGCGCGCGGGCGGCGCCGGATGCGGGCGTCCGCGGCCGGTCTCGCGCTGGTGCTCGTGGCCGGCGCCGGGACAGCGCTCGCCCTGCAGTCGGGCCCGCAGCAGGAGGGTCTGCGGTATGCCGGCGACCCGACGCCGTCGCCAGAGCCGAACCCGTCTCCTACCGAGGCGGCGTCGGTCTCACCGTCGCCTCCGTCGTCACCGTCACCGTCACCGTCACCGTCAACGTCAACGTCAACGTCAACGTCGCCGCCTCCGCCACCGCCACCGCCAGCGCCACCGCCGGAGGTTCGGCCACCCGCAGCGCCACCCGACGTCCAGCCGGTCAGCGTCTACTACGTCGCCGACACCACGAACGGGTTGCGGCTCTACCGCGAGACGCACCTGCGTCAAAGGACACCCGGGGTGGTGCGCGACGCCGTCACTGCAATGCTCGAGCAGGCACCCTTCGACGACGACTACGTCTCGCCCTGGGCGCCCGGGACGCGGGTGCTCGGCGCGAACATCGACGGTGACGTCGCGATCATCGACCTGTCCAAGGAGGCGGCCGTCACCAGTGGCGGGTCGGCCACGGCACAGATGGTCCTGCAGCAGCTGGTGTGGACCGTGCACGACGCGGCCACCAGCCTCCGAGCGGTCCGGATCCTCATCGAAGGCAAGGCGCCGGGCGACTTCTGGGGGGCAGTGTCACTGGACGAACCGGTGGAGCGGGCTCCCTCGCAGGACGTGCTGGGGCCGGTGTGGCTCCACGTGTCCCCGGGAGCCGAGCTGAGGCGGGGGGGGAAGTTCGGCGGCGAGGCGACCGTGTTCGAGGCCACCGTGAGCTGGGAGTGGCTGCGCAACGGCAAGGTCGTGGACCAGGGCTTCAGCACGGCCGAGGAAGGCGCACCCGGGCGCGGTCACTGGTCGGCGACCGTCGACGTGCCGCCGGGCGACTACGTGCTGCGGGCCTTCGCGGAGTCTGCTCGGGACGGCAGCCGAATGTTCGTCGACGACAAGGACGTCCGCGTCATCGGATAGTGGCCGCGTCCGTCCGCACCGACCGCCCCCCGGTGATCCACGGGGACTTCGAGGTGGAATCTGCCGCGAGAACCACCTCAAGCTCCGCGTGGATCACGTCACTGGGGCGCCTCGTCCGGTTCCGAGCGCACGTGGACGACGTCGCCTACTCCGTACGCCTCGCCGGCGACGACCAGCCGCCCCGCGTCGTCGACCGCCTCGGCCAGCCCCACCACCGAGCGCCCGGCCGGCAGCTCGACCCGTACCTGCCGCCCGATCGTCGAGCAGAGCGCGCGGTAGCCCTCGATCGGCTGCTCCCGCAGCAC
>JBBSMJ010000313.1:0-2230 GCA_038233235.1 Actinomycetes bacterium
GTGAGCTGCTGTACGACGAGCGCGGCCTGCCGACGTGATCGTCGACACGTCGGCTCTCGTCGCCATCCTGCGAGACGAACCGGAGGCCGCAGCCTTCGCCGCAGCACTGGTTGGGGCCGGCGAGTCTCTTGTCTCGGCGGCCAACTATCTCGAGGCCGCGATCGTTGTCGACAGTGGGCGGGATCCCGTCGCGTCTCGTCGGTTCGACAAGCTGCTGACGCTTGCCGGTGTGACGATCGCACCAGTCACGGTCGAACAGGTCCGGCTGGCCCGAGAGGCGTATCGGGACTTCGGCAAAGGGAGTGGGCATCCGGCCGGCCTCAACTTCGGTGACTGCTTCGCCTACGCACTCGCCCGAGAGCGCAACGACACGCTGCTCTACAAGGGCGGCGACGACTTCTCCCACACCGATGTCTCTCCGGTGGATGTCGCCAGCAGTTGAGCGGTCGCGGCCGCCGTGGCTGCTCGCCTGTCACGGTGATTGGCGCAGGCGCAGGCGCAGTCCACGGACGCGCGCGAAGTCGCCACGGTTGCGTGTCACCAGGCCGAGGCGGTGCTCGACGGCCGTGGCAGCGATCAGGGCGTCGGGCAGTCGGATGCCGGTCTCGCGGCGGATCCGGCCGGCTCGTTCGGCAACGGCACGGTCCACGAGGATCTCGTGAAAGGGCGAGAGCAGCATGCTCACCAGCTCACCGGCGGTGGTGCCGGCGAACAACTCCGCGCGGGTGACGACCGAGTAGTGCAGGCGGTGCCTGCCGGTGCGGAGGCGCGCTGAGCCGCGGAGATGGTCGACGAAGACGTCGGTGTCGAGCAGCAGGTCACTCACGGGACCACTCGTCGCGGCTCGGCACCGAGGCTTCTGGCGCGGCCCCGAAGGTCGAGGCCAGCGCGTGGTCGACGTCGACATCGCCGTCACGCAGGTAGCGATCCAGCGCCGTCCTGATCACCTCTGCCATCGTCGTCCCGTTCCGGGCGGCGATCTGGTCGATCGAGCGGCGCTGGTCCGCCGTGAGATACACCTGTGTGCGCGTGGCCGACATACAGCGCAGTATACAGCGCCTAACACCCCAGGTGGTGGGGCGGTCACCAGCGCCCCGCCCGAACATCGGCGCGCAGGTTCTCGGTGACCTCGCGGAGCGGCTCGGCTCTCATCATCCCGACAAGTCCCGAGTCGATCAGATGCGCCAGCGAGTAGTCCGGGTCGCAGGCGAGCGCGCGGTCCACGGCAACGCCGGAGAGCGCGCCGTTGCCGTTGGCGAGCGCCGCCCAGGCCAGCATCGCGCACACCGGCGCCCCGTCGGCGCCCTCCACGTGGCGAGCCATCTCGGTGAAGACGGCGAGGTAGATCTCCGGCTCCTCCAAGGAGAGCGTGATGCCCTCGTCCCGGGTGCGCACGTCGCCGAAGCCGAGAGCCAGCAGGATCGCCTCGTCTCGTGACACCTGGTGCGTCCCCTCGGCCCACCGGTGCAGCACCGTCCTCAGCAGCGCGATGGTGTGGCGACGAACCTGCTCGGGACCACCACCGCCGGCGTGCAGGCTGTCGAGCGTGTCGCACGCCCGGTCGTAGGCCTGGCGGCGTACGGCCCGGGCGATGGGGTTGCCCGGCGGCCGGATACTGGCGACCAGCGCCTTCCGGTCGGGCAGCAACGCTTGTCCGTCTGCGACCACTTCGGCGACGTAGCGATTAGCAGCCGAGGTCAGCTCGGCCGGGAGCGGCGTGCCCGCGGAGGGGCAACACACCTCGATGCTGCAGCAGTAGGACCAGCGCCAGCCCCCGCGTACCAGCACAGCGTCGAGCACGTCGACCCCCCGCTTCTGCAAGCGCTCGACGAGCCCGTCGATCAGCGGTCGCCGGGGGAGTACACCGGTAGTGTCGTCAGCCGCCTCGGTGTAGCAGGCCACGAACACGGTGGACGCCTTCACCCGGTCCACCGCGGCTAGCAGCTGGCCGGTGGTCACCTCATGTTGGTCGTCGGGCAGCAGATCGACGCGTACGACGAGCTCGTCGCGGCGCCGCGGCCCGACCATGCACATCATGACCACGCTCTCGGAAGGCACGAAGCCGATCCGGTAGGGCAACACCCCGAGGATGTCGTCAGTGGTGGAGAACTTCACGACGGTCTGCGCAGCGGGTTTCATGCCGGGCAGCGTCGCCGGAGACGGACGGCCCGCGCAGCCCCCGACGTACGACTTGTGGACGACGAGCCGACCCGCCGCGGCTGTGGACAAC
>JBBSMJ010000314.1:0-2223 GCA_038233235.1 Actinomycetes bacterium
ATCGAGGCGCCCGAGAACTTCTTCACCGCTGGAGGCAGCGCCGTGGGGGCCGCCGTACGAATCACTCCGCTGGCGGGTGGCTTCGGGCTGACCGTGGACGCATCCTCTTACGCTGAGTAGCGCAGCTTGTACTCCATGTTGCATAACCTTGGGCCCCTCCGCTACTCTCTGTCTTCATAGGACTCCGAAGGGTCACTAGCAGGCGGACTGCTCCGTCGCTTGCCAGCGGAGACCGGATAGCGAATGGAGCGCCCTGGCCTCGACGGAGATGCCAGCGGCCGGATGGAGAGGAGCTTGTGGGGCGGCCCGCCTCAGCCAGCCGCCGTACCTCGCTCGGGACCCAGAGCGACCACCATTCACCGCAGAGAGAGGCCGTCCGGTTCATGTCTACACACTCAGCGCGCAGTCCGCGGGTGCGAGCGGTCGCGGCGTTCGCCGCATCCCTCGTCGCCTTCGGGGGTTCGGCGGGCATGCTCGGCGCAAGCACGAGCACCGCGTCGAGTCACCGCGAAGCACCCCTCATCCTCAACGATCCCCAAGCGGACAACACCGACGTCTACGCCTTTGTCAGCCCTGACAAGCCAGACATGGTGACGCTCATCGCCAACTGGATCCCGTTCGAGGAGCCGGCGGGTGGTCCCAACTTCTACCCGTTCTCCGACGACGCCCACTACAACATCAAGATCGACAACGACGGCGATGCCAAGCCGGACATCACCTACCGGTGGACCTTTGCCAGCAGTTACGAGACCGAGGACACCTTCCTCTACAACACCGGCCCGGTGAACGGCCTCGACGACCCCGCGCTGAACTTCAAGCAGACCTACACGCTTGAGGAGATCAGTGGCGGCGGCGACTCCACCACCTTGATCGAGGGCGCACCGGTCGCCCCGTCCAACGTGGGTGCGGCGTCCATGCCCAACTACGCGGCGCTGCGTGACGAGGCGATCGTGGACTTCGGCGGTGGCATGTCGTTCGCCGGCCAGGCCGACGACCCGTTCTTCCTCGACCTGCGCATCTTCGACCTGCTCTACGGCGGAGACCTCAGCGAGACCGGCGAGGACACCCTCAACGGCTACAACGTCAACTCCGTCGCAATCCAGGTGCCGGCCGAGGACCTCACCAAGGGCGGCGACCCGGTGATCGGCGTATGGAGCACCACCGACCGCCCGGGCATGAGGGTGCAGAACGCGGACGGCACCCAGGAGTACAAGGGCGACGCGGTCCAGGTGTCCCGCCTGGGCAACCCGCTGGTCAACGAGGTCGTCATCCCCGTTGGTCTGAAGGACGCCTTCAACGCGCTGGCTCCGGAGAACGACGCAAGCGTGCAGGCGGCCGTGGACCGGGTGAACGACCCCGAGGTGCCGAAGCTCATCGAGGCGATCTACGGCATCAAGGCGCCGGAGACCCCGCGCGATGACCTGTTCGCTATCTTCCTCACCGGCATCAAGGGACTGAACATGCCCAAGGGCGAGGTGCAGCCGGCCGAGTTGCTGCGGTTGAACACGTCGATCCCGCCGGCCGACGAGCCGAACCGACTGGGTGTGCTGGCCAAGGACATTGCCGGCTTCCCGAACGGTCGTCGACTCATCGACGACGTCGTCGACATCGAGATCCAGGCCCTCGAAGGTGCTGTCCGCACCGGCGAGCTGGTGGAAGCGCTGGCTGCCGGTGACGGCGTCGACGCCAACGACCTCGCCTTCGGCGCGTCCTTCCCGTACCTCGCTCTCCCGCACTCCGGCTCCGGCGGTGCCGGCGTGCCGAACGGTGGCGTGGATGCGGGCGGCGGCGGCACCGCGCCGAACGCCGATACAGCGACCGTACGTGGTGACGGCGCGCGCGCCGACAACCCGCGGCGGATGGCGAGCGGACCGACCGAGCCGGTCGGCTCGTCGCCGATGCTACCGGCCGCTGCGGCGCTGCTCGGCGTCGGCTTCGCCGGACTCGGTGTGTTCCTGTTGCGGCGTACCCGCGTGCAGGGTGGCAGCTGAGTGACGAACGGATCCATCACCACCGCGGGGCCTGAACCTGGGCCCCGCGGTGGTGGGCGTCAGGGCCGTCCGGCGCTACGCCGCCGGGCGCTGACGTCTGTTGTCGGCGGTTCCTCCCTCATCCTCGCTGGCGCCCTGCTGGTGGGTTCCGCAGTGCTCGAGGCATCCGCGGAGTCGCCGCGCGCTCGTGCGTCGCTGGCTCTGCGCCAGTCCGATCCCTCGGCCCCGTCGG
>JBBSMJ010000315.1:0-2223 GCA_038233235.1 Actinomycetes bacterium
ACGACGAGGGCTTCCTGAAGATCACTGGCCGCAAGAAGGAGCTGATCGTGACCGCCGGCGGCAAGAACGTGGCGCCGGCCGTCCTCGAGGACCGGCTCCGGGCGCACCCGCTGGTCAGTCAGTGCATGGTCGTCGGCGACCAGAAGCCGTTCATCGCCTGCCTGGTCACCCTCGATCCCGAGGCCGTGCCGGCGTGGGCGTCCTCGCACGGCAAGAGCGCCGACGTGGCGAGCCTATCCGACGACGCGGAGTTGCGGGCCGAGATCCAGCGGGCCGTGGACGAAACCAACAAGTCGGTGTCCAAGGCCGAGGCGATCCGCAAGTTCACGATCCTGACCGAGGACTGGACCGAGGAGGGCGGGCAGATGACCCCGTCGCTCAAGCTCAAGCGATCGGTCGTCATGAAGCAGTACGCCGGTGACGTCCAGAAGCTGTACGCCGGAGACGGTCGGTCCTAGCTTTCGCACCGCGGTTGTTCAGGCGAGAAAATGGCGGCCTTGGTGGTGTCGGGCGAGCATCTGCGATTGCCAGCGTTTGGCACCAGATTCGTCTCGTCGAAGGTCGTGGTGACCCGGCTCAGTTAAGGCACACCGTCCGATTTTGCGCGATCCTTGCGCAGTGAGAGGGTTCGAGCACGCCATGGACGTCACTGTGCGCCCCCCGCTCACCACGCATGCACCGCGGCAGTCGAGCCGCATGACGGGCGCGTGGCGTGCTGTCGGCACCGGGTTCCTGGCCTCCGTTCCTGGCTGTGCTGTGCTCGCGGTCTCAGCCGTGCTGATGCTCAGCGCAGGGGCCTACGGGATCCCGCACAACGACGACTGGGCGTTCAGTCGGGTGGCGCTCGATCTGCGCGAGAGCGGAACGTTTCGCCTGAACGGCGCCGGCCGGATGACGCTGATCGGCCATGCGTTGTGGGGGCAGCCGTTCCTGGCGGCAGTTGGACCTGGACTGGCGGCCTTGCATCTGGCGAACCTTGTCGCGGCTGTCGTCGGCGTCACCGCCATCGCCGATGTCACGAGGCGGCTCACCGGCAGTTGGCGCAAGGCAACGCTCGCCGGTGCCTGCGTCGCCCTGCTGCCCGGTTATGCCTTGCTGTCCGCGGGCTTCATGACAGACATCACCGCATTTGCCGGTCAGGCGCTCGCCGTGGCTTTCGGGGCCGCCGCCCTCCAACGGAACGGGCGCTCCCGCCTGCTCTTGCTTGCCGGCGCAGCCGCCTCAGCCGTGGCCGCCGTCAGCAGCAGGCAGACCGCCATCGCTGCACTGGCGGCGCTCGGTCTGGCCGCTGTCCTTCAGAACTGGACCGACCGATCCTGGCGGCGGATGCTGAAAGACGGCGCTGTACTGGGAGTCGCCACCGCCTCGGTGGCCGCACTTCTGCTCTGGCGCGCCGGCCTGCCGGACCAGGACGTCATCCCCATCGGCCGGCCAGACCTGACAGTCCTCATAATCCTGGTGACGGGAGCGCTCGGCACTGTCGCGCTCGGTGTGGCTCCTGCGGCGCTGTGCACGGCCGGCGCGCGGTCCAGGGCAGTCCTGGCCGCTGTCGCCGCGGTCTCGCTCGCGGGTGGAGTCGTCCTCGCGACGACCACGCGTGAGCTGTTCCTGGGAAATACCCTGACCCGGTTCGGCGGACCGTATGGCGTGATCACCGGTTCGAAGCAGGCGATCTTCCCCGGGGCGGCTTGGACAACGCTGGAGACACTCGCCATGTCAAGCGGCCTGCTGGTGCTGGCAGCGGCGGTCGCGGCGGCAGTGCGTCTGCTTCGCACCCGTCCTGCGGCGGCGCCGGAGGTGGTGCTGGTGGCCGCCTTCTTGGTCGCCTCGACGGCCACGTCGCTTGCTCCCGGGGCAACTGGCAGCTACGTCTTCGACCGCTACCTGTGGGGTCCGGCGGCGGCTCTCATCGTGCTACTGCTTCGCGTTGCGCCTGATCATCTCCCTCGTCCAGCGATCGCTGCGGTCGCGACAGCCATGGCTGGCGTTTTCGCCGTGATCACCCTGACGACGTACGAGTCCGCGCACGCGTCAGTTGCTCGCTGGCAGACGGGTCAGTCCGCCGTCGCCGAGGGCATCTCCGCCGTCGCCGTCGACGCTGGGTATGAGTGGACCGGTTGGCATGCCCGTCTACCCGTGCCACCGGACCGCGGACCCGCCGCGCAGGCGAGCGTTTCGTGGTGGAGCAGGCTGTACGCACCGGACGTGCCGTGTGTGGTCTTG
>JBBSMJ010000316.1:0-2222 GCA_038233235.1 Actinomycetes bacterium
CGTACGACGTTGCGCAGCACCACTCCCCGCGCATCGGCAACGACCGCCGGCCGAAAGGCGAACAGGTAGATGACCGCGCTGAAGGCCAGCAGCCCAGCAAGAGCGATCCGGCTGCTCTGGCCGCTGCCGCGCAGCGCAACGTCAATGGCGTTGACCGCCGCAAAGGCGAACCAGACGTAGGCGCCCACCCGGCCGAACGTGGACCGGAACACCCGCCGAGCACCCGCCGTACGCTGCGTCACAGTCAGATTCTGCCTTGGCCTCGACCGCGGCTCGGTGGTGGACACTCCCCGTGCTCATGGTCATGCGCAAGGGAGTGGTCCGATTTGTCTCTTGACCGGGTTCCGCGCCGTTCCTAACGTCCATGTCGTCCTGGGCGCCACTGGGGCGCCCGGGGGGAAGGGAGCCTGCAATGCGACACAGGACGGTGGCAGTAGGTGCAGCGGCGGCGCTGGCCGCGGGGTCCGCATGGCTCGGGGTCGGCGCGGCGTCCGCAACTGGGGCAGCGTCGTCCGGCGATGACCGGTGGGGGAACGGCTGGCCGACGACGGCGACGGCGCCGTCCGTGGCCGCGGCGAGGCAGCTGGCCGCCGACAAGGTCGGCGCTGCCGCGGCCGCCCGCTCGGACGTGTTGATCCTGCGCGGGCGCACCGTGCGGGAGGCCGAGGTCGACATCAACAACGACGGCTTCGGGCCCGGTGACTTCTTCATGTTCGAGGAGAAGTTGTTCGACCAGGACGGGACCGAGCGGGTCGGCCGGGACTCGGTGCGCTGCGAGGCCCGCATCCGGACCTTCTCCTGCGAAGCCACGCTGCGCATCGCCCACAAGGGCAAGATCATGATCTCGGGTGCATTGTTCCGAGAGAACGACCTCACGCTCGCGGTCGTCGGCGGCACCGGCGCTTATAAGGGCGCGTCCGGCCAGTTCAACGTCTTCGATCTTCCGCGCGGTGAAGCGCTTTTTGTTATCCACTTGCTCAGGTGACTGAAGCGGTTGGGAGGGTGGTGCGCCGCACCGCCCTCCCAACCTGCCGGACCGGCCCCACGTGGCAGGTTCGCCCCCGCCGCGGAGCTATCCTCGCTCCGTGACCATGACCTCCTCCCTGCCGGTGGAGTCCGTCGCGGATTTCACCGCCACGGAGGCATCGCTGCGCACCTTTCTGCAGGGCCTGCCCGGGGTCGACCAGGTGGGTGCGGAGCAGCGTGCGGCAATGCTGGCCACCCGGTCGATCAAGACCGACGCGAAGTCGTGGGCGCTCGACCTGGCGATCCGCCTCATCGACCTCACCACCCTGGAGGGCGCAGACACGCCCGGGAAGATCCGCACGCTCGCCGCCAAGGCGGTGCGGCCCGACCCGACTGACTCCTCCGCCCCGCGAGTGGCGGCTGTGTGCGTCTACCCCGACATGGTGCCGATCGCTCGTACCGTCGTTGCGGAGTCGGGCGTGCTGGTTGCCTCGGTGGCAACGGCCTTCCCGTCGGGGCGAGCCAGCCTGGCAGTCAAACTGGCCGACACCCAGGACGCAATCGCCGCCGGCGCCGACGAGGTCGACATGGTGATCGACCGGGGGGCGTTCCTGTCCGGGCGCTACCGACAGGTCTATGACGAAGTGGTCGCGGTCAAGGAAGTCTGCGGCGACACGCACCTGAAGGTGATCCTGGAGACCGGCGAGCTGGCGACGTACGACAACGTACGTCGTGCGTCCTGGCTGGCGATGCTCGCCGGCGCCGACTTCATCAAGACCTCGACCGGCAAGGTTCCTACCGCCGCCACCATGCCGGTCACCATGGTGATGCTCGAAGCGGTGCGTGACTTCCACGAGGCCACCGGGCAGCGGATCGGAGTCAAGGCTGCCGGCGGCATCCGCACCGCGAAGGACGCCATCCGCTACCTCGTGCTCGTCAACGAGACTGCCGGTGAGCAGTGGCTGGATCCGGCTGGGTTCCGCATCGGTGCCTCCAGTTTGCTCAACGACCTACTGCTGCAGCGCCAGCGCATGCGCAACGGTCGCTACGCCGGCCCCGACTACGTCACCTTGGACTGAGGGCAGCAGCATGCCGAAATTCGACTACGCCCCGGCGCCGGAGTCCCGCGCGGTCGCCGACATCAAGTCCTCGTACGGCTTGTTCATCGGCGGAGAGTTCGTCGACTCCCTCGATGGTCACGCGATCAAGACGGTCAACCCCGCCAGTGAGGAAGTGTTGGCGGAGGTGGTCGAGGC
>JBBSMJ010000317.1:0-2214 GCA_038233235.1 Actinomycetes bacterium
CGGGGCGGTCGGCCGTCGCCGCGGTCGAAGAGCCAGATCGGAAAGTTCGACAGCACGCCACCGTCGACCAGGGTCGCCACCCCGCGCTCGGCCGGCCAGCGCATGGCGACCGGTTCGAAGAAGAAGGGGATCGACGCCGATGCGCGCACTGCGTCGGCGACTCGCTGCTCGTCGGGGTCGAGCCCGTAGAGCGGGTAGTCCCAGGGCAGGCGCACCAGCCGCTGCCGCGACACGTCGCTGGCCACCACGACGAGCCGGTAGCGCTGGCCCTCCGGCAGCGCCCCGTCCGGGTCAGGAGGAAGCCGCAGGTCACCGAAGGTCTCCACGCCAAGATCTCGCAGTCGGCCCTCGACGAGGCGGTGCAGGTAGTCGCCTTCGTACAGCCCGTTCTCGAAGATGAGGGAGAAGAGATCTACCACCGGGCCGAGCGGCCCGGCGAACCGGGCGAGGGGGCCGCGGTCACGGAATCGCCGGTAGTCCAGCTCGAGGGCCACGTCGGCGAGGCGCTCCACCGGCTCCCCCGCCCGTTGCAGCGCTGCGACGAAAGCGGCAACGACCGACCCGGCGGACGAGCCGGCGATGCGCGGGAAGGTGTATCCGGCCTCTCCGAGCGCGGTGACCGCGCCCACCAGCCCCAACCCCTTGACACCGCCGCCCTCGAGGACGAGGTCGGCATGCAGCGGGTTGGCGGTCGCGGCTGGCATGTCGAGACACTAACGAGGCGGCCCGGCTACTCCGGTGTGGGCGACGCAGGTGGTGAACTCAGCCGACACCCACAACCGGCTCGGGGAACCACATGCTGCCTCAGGTTCGTCCCTCCCTCATGCATCGACGCGTCGCGCTGCTGACCGGGCTTCCACTTGCCGGACTCCTGCTGACTAGCTGCACCGGTGGGGGGAGCGAACCACCGCAAACTGCGGCGCCCTCGGTGATGCCATCTGCCGCCCCGTCAGGCGTTCAGGGCTCGACCGATCCGACGACGCCCGGGCCGAGCGGCACCGCAACCCTGGAGGTGAGCGGCAGCGTTGTCGAGGGGCTTGCGGTGCCGTGGGGCTTGGCATTCCTGCCCGGTGGGGACGCCTTGGTGTCTGGGCGGGACAGCACACTGATCCAACGGGTCACCGCGGACGGGGAGATCACCGAGGTCGGCGAGGTCCCCGGGGTGGCACCCGGCGGCGAAGGCGGGCTGCTGGGCCTCGCAGTGTCCCCCGACTTCGCTGCCGACCGTTACGTCTACGCGTACTTCACCTCCGACCAGGGCGACAACCGCATCGTCCGCATGACCTACCGCGAGGGGAATGGGCTCGGTGACCCGGAGGTGCTGGTCGACGGCATCCCGGCCGGCGGCATCCACAACGGCGGGCGGCTTGCGTTCGGTCCGGACGGCATGCTGTACGCCGGCACCGGCGAGAGCGGCGATACCGGGTTGTCCCAGGATCGAGACTCACTTGGCGGGAAGATCCTGCGGCTGCAGCCGGATGGCGGCGTACCGCAGGACAACCCGTTCGACGGCTCGCTGGTGTGGTCCTACGGCCATCGCAACGTGCAGGGTCTCGCGTTCGACGGCGAGGGCCGGCTGTGGGCGAGTGAGTTCGGGCAGAACGAGGTCGATGAGCTCAACCGCATCGAGAAGGGCGCGAACTACGGCTGGCCCGAGTGCGAGGGCCGCTGCGACACCGAGGGCTTTGTCGACCCGCAGGCGGTGTGGTCGACCGCGGAGGCCTCGCCGAGCGGTATCGCGATCGCCGGGGATGCGGTCTACATGGCGGGGCTGCGCGGGGAACGGCTGTGGCAGATCCCGCTCGACGGCGGCCAGGCCGGGCGGCCGCGTGACCACCTGAGCGGGGAGTACGGCCGACTGCGCACGGTCGTTGTCGCGCCGGACGGCACGCTGTGGCTGACCACGAGCAACACCGACGGCCGCGGTAATCCCCGCGACGGCGACGACCGCATTCTGCGCCTCACACTGAGCTGAGCCGCACCCCGCGCGCCAGCGCATCCCCGGTCAACCCATCACGTTGATCAGGGTCTCCCGGTCTACGACGACCAGCTGCCCCTTTCGCCCCGGTTCTCTTCGTCGTACGGCGGGAGACCCTGATCGATCTGAGCGTGGTCACCTGGAGTTCCTGCTAGCGGGGTGCCTGCTGTGGACAACCACCGCAGGCTGTCGGCATCACCCACCAGGCTTGACGTGTGCCGACCCGAGGAGTTCAC
>JBBSMJ010000318.1:0-2203 GCA_038233235.1 Actinomycetes bacterium
GATGTTCTGCGGCGTGGTGCACATCTGCCCGCTGTACAGCGACAGCGAGAACGCGATGTTGCCGGTCATCCCCTTCAGGTCGTCGGTGGAGTCGATGACGATGCTGTTGACGCCGGCCTTCTCGGTGTAGACGACGGCCTGGCGGGCGTTCTCCTCCAGCCACTCGCCGTACGCCGTGGACCCGGTGAAGTCGATGACGCGCACCTCCGGCCGGGTAGCGAGGACGCTGGCCAACTTCTCCGCTGGCCGCTCGGCAGCGAGACAGACCAGGTTGGGATCGAAGCCGGCCTCCGCCAGCACCTCGCGGGCGACCGCGACGGTGATGGCAAGCGGCAGCACAGCCTGGGGGTGCGGCTTGACCACGACCGGGTTGCCGGTGGCAAGGCTGGCGAACAGCCCCGGGTAACTGTTCCAGGTCGGGAACGTCGTGCAGCCCACGACCAGCGCCACGCCGCGCGGTACGACGGTGAACGTCTTCTGCATGCGCAGCGGATCGCGCTTGCCTTGCGGCTTCTCCCAGTACGCGCTCGGCGTGTGCCGAGTCATCTCGGCGTACGCGTAAGCGATGGCCTCCAACGCCCGGTCCTGAGCGTGCGCCCCCCCGGCCTGGAACGCCATGACGAACGCCTGGCCGGTGGTGTGCATGACAGCGTGCGCCAGCTCGAAGCAGCGCTTGTTGAGCCGGTCCAGAACCTCCACGCACACCGCTGCGCGCAGCTGCGGCCCGGCGGCGCGCCACGCCGGGACGCCGGCTGCCATCGCCGGCAGCAACGCGTCGATGTCAGCGTGCGGGTAGCGGACGCCCAGATCGATCCCGTACGGCGATCGCTCGCCGTCGACCTCCCCGTCGGTGCCCGGCTGCTCCAGCGGGAAGCTGGCATCGAGGTAGCGGTCGAAGGCGGCACGGCCCTCCTCGGCGGCGCCCTCGCCGTAGACCCGCGGACTGGGCGACTCCGGATAGCGGCTCCAGAATCGGCGCTCGCGGATGGCGGTGACCGCCTGGTCGAGGGTGTCGCGGTGGCGATCGAGGATGGCAGCGGCTGATTGGGTCATGACGCTATTGTTGACCGGACGGTCGGCTAATGACAAGCGCGTGGAGGTGCGGTCGTGACGGAACCAGCGAGCGTCGCCGACGGCTCACCCGATGCGGCCGACGAGCTGGCCCGTCGCTGTGCCGCCGCGATGTACGCCGCTGACCGCGCCTCTCGCGAATTGGGCATCGAGATCCGCGACATCGGGGTCGGGCGAGCAACAGCGGTCATGCGGGTGCGGGAGACGATGGTCAACGGCCACGACATGTGTCACGGCGGCTATGTCTTCCTGCTCGCCGACACGGCGTTCGCCTTTGCGTGCAATACCTACGGACCGGTCACCGTCGCAGCGGCCTGTGACGTCGTCTTCGTCGCGCCCGCAAGGGCCGGGGACGAGTTGGTCGCAACGGCGACCGAGCGGCATCGCTACGGGCGCAGCGGTATCTACGACGTCACCGTGCGCCGGGCCGACGGATTTCGGACCGGTGAGTTTCCGGCCGGTGAGTTGGAGGAGTCGGTGGTGGCAGAGTTCCGTGGGCACAGCCGGATGAGCAGAGCAACGCCGCTGCACGATGAAGGGGCAGAGCATGAGTGAGGCTTACGTCGTCACCGGTGTGCGCACACCGATCGGCCGCTACGGCGGCGCGCTTGCGCCGGTGCGCCCGGACGATCTCGCCGCGCATGTCATTGCGACATTGCGGGAGCGGGTCGCATCGGTGGACTTCGCAGCCGTCGACGAGGTGCTGCTCGGCTGTGCCAACCAGGCGGGTGAAGACAACCGCAACGTCGCTCGCATGGCGTCTCTGCTCGCCGGCCTGCCGGTCGAGGTGCCGGCCAGCACGATCAACAGGCTGTGCGGCTCGAGCGCCGACGCCGTCGCCATGGGCGCCCGGACGATCCGCACCGGCGAGGCCGACTTGGTGATCGCCGGTGGCGTCGAGAGCATGAGCCGCGCGCCGTTCGTCATGGCGAAGGCGTCAACCGCGTGGGATCGCACTGCGGAGGTCTACGACACCACCATCGGCTGGCGGTTCGTCAACGCAGCGCTCCAAGAGCAGTACGGCATCGACTCGATGCCGGAGACCGCGGAGAACGTCGCCGCCGACTTCCACGTCGAACGCAAGGACCAGGATGCCTTCGCGCTGCGCTCGCAGGAGCGCACCGCTGCCGCA
>JBBSMJ010000319.1:0-2198 GCA_038233235.1 Actinomycetes bacterium
GACCCACTGCGCTGGTGCTGGCCGCGTTCCAGCACGCCCGCTACTTCTCCCCCTCGACGCGGCGGCGCTACAGCGAGCTGGCGGAGGGCGCTGCATTCGTGGCCGCCCTCGGGGAGGACATGCCGGCTGCGCCGCTATCCGGCGTACGCGGTGCGGTCCTGTCTCCCGACGATCCGGTCCGCGGCGAGTGGGACATTGCCGTGGTCGGTCCCCATTACGCGGCCGCGTTGCTCGCCCGCGACCTCGGTGACCAGGGTCCGGAAAGTCAGCGGCGCTTCGAGTTCGTCGTCTCCTACGAGCGCGATCTGGTCGTGGATGTCGCGACCGGCCTGATGTCACGGGTGTGGCCAGACTTCCAGGTCGCCGCGCCGAGCGCTGCCGCCGACGTAGGGCGACCGGGCGCACCGCACGACGACCCGATCCCAGCCGAGACAGCACCGCAAGGGACCAGCCATGACGCTGCGGCAGCCCAGCAGCTGGTTCAGCTCGCCTACCACGACCCGCTGACTGGGTTGCCGAACCGGGCGATGCTCGCCGAGCGGCTGACCGAGGGCCTGGCCAGGGCGGACCGGCACGGCAGCGGACTCGTGCTGCTCTTCGTCGACCTCGACGACTTCAAGAAGGTCAACGCCGCGTTCGGACACAGTGTCGGCGATCAGCTGCTGCGCCAGGTAGGCGCCCGGCTGCGGTCCGCCGTACGACGCAGCGACGTACTCGCCAGGTACGGCGGCGACGAGTTCCTCGTGCTGGCCGACGGCTTCCCGCTCGCGCGCACAGTCGACGTGGCCACGCAGGTCGCGGCTCAGTTGCACGCGGCGCTGAGCCAGCCGTTCGCGCTCTCCGGGACGTCGGTATCCGTGGCGGCGAGCATCGGCGTCGCGCTGTATCCCGACGACGGTGTCACCGCAGACGAGTTGCTGACGAAGTCCGACATCGCCCTGTACGTCGTCAAGAACGCGCGACGTACCGGGGGCCGCACCGGCGGCGGTGGCTACGGGCGCTGAAAAGCCGACACGTCAAGGCGTCCACACCGCGTGATCGTGGGCGAAGACCACGCGGGCCGGGTCGAGTTCCTGCAGCCGCTCGATCCAGGGCGGCGCCAGCGGCAGCGGTTGCGGGTGGCTCACGCGTTCGGCGCGCCAGGCGAGGACGTCGGCGCTGTAGGCACTGGCGGTGTCGTGACTTTGCCCGGCCACCACGACGGTGCCGTCGTCGCGGCGTACGACCAACGACTGATGTCCGGCAGTGTGTCCAGGGGTCGGCACCACCAGAACACCGGGTAGCACTTCGGCCTCCCCGTCGAGCTGCTCGTAGCGCAGCCCGGGCGCCTCGATGAGCTCCGGAAGCGTGTAGTCCGCCGTTCGAGCGGCCTCCAGCTCACTGCGCTGGGTGAAGATCGGCCGGCCGGCGAGCTGGGGGTTGCCGCCGCAGTGGTCGAAGTGGAGGTGGCAGTTGACGACCAGGCCGACGTCCTCCACGCGTACGCCCGTCGCGACGAGTGCGGCGACCAGCGGCTGGCGACGGGGCCGATAGTGCGCATCGACGTCGGGGTGACTGCCCATGCCCGTGTCGAGCAACACCAGCCCGTCCGGATGGTCGACCAGGTACCCGAGGCAGGGTTCGACGCGCGGCGCACCCGTGCCGGTTTCCTCCGCAGGCCGGACGAAGAACCCGAAGTCCACCCGCCGCACCGTCACATCGCCCACGGATCCACCCTGCCACTGGTTTCACCCCGACCGTCGCACGGCTCAGATCGGCAGCCGCCGCCACACCCCCCTGGGGAGCAGCCGCAGCACCGCGAAGATCGGGCGAAGCAGCGCCGGCACGTAGACGATGCCAGCGTCGCGGGCCAGCCCGTCGACCACAGCCGCGGCAACCTCGTCGGCGTCGACGGCGAAGGGCGCCGCCAGCAGATGAGCCGTCATCGGCGTACGGACGAAGCCGGGCCGGACGACCATCACCGGGCCCCGGAGCCGTGCAGCGCGTCACCGAGCCCGAGGGCGAAGCCATCTAGCCCGGCCTTGGTGGAGCCGTAGACGAAGTTGGAGCGTCGCACCCGCAGTCCGCTGGTGCGCCACCTCCTGCGTCAAGGACCGCCGTACGTACCCCGACGTCGAGCGATCCCACCGTAGCGGAGCCGCTCTTGGGAAAGGCGTTACCTCGTCTGTCGCCTAGGCTCACCATGTAGGGCGGAGCAC
>JBBSMJ010000320.1:0-2183 GCA_038233235.1 Actinomycetes bacterium
CTGTCGACCCGCTCGGAAGACGGTCCGGGGGGCCCCCGCACCGTGGTGGTGGTGGGCGGCGAGATCGACGTCTACACCGCGCCCAAGCTGCGCGAGCAGCTCATCGACCTGGTCAGCAGTGGTCAGTACCACCTGGTCGTCGACATGGAGGGCGTGGAGTTCCTCGACTCCACCGGGCTCGGCGTCCTCGTGGGAGGGCTCAAGCGGGTGCGGGCCCACGAGGGCTCGCTGCGTCTGGTCTGCACGCAGGAGCGCATCCTGAAGATCTTCCGGATCACCGGCCTGACGAAGGTGTTCCCGATCCACACCTCGGTCGAGGAGGCCGTGGCCGCGTCGGACTAGCTCCGTCGCCCCACTCAGCTCATGGCCGTCGTCGAGCTGTTGCTCAGCCCGCTACCCGCGCACGTACGCACGGCACGTCTGGTCGCTGTCGCGGCCGCCCGACGTGCCGGCCTCGACGACGAGCTGGTCGACGAGCTGCGCCTTGCGGTCGGCGAGGCGTGCTCCCGCGCGGTCGGACTGCACGGCCGGCACGCACCCGACAGTCCGGTGCGGCTGACCGTTGCCGACGACCCGAACGGTCTGACGCTGAGCGTGGGCGATGTCGGTCCGGCCGCGGGGCCCGTCCCCGACGATGCGGGGGAGGGCCTGCTCGCCGGCCCGGACGTGGGGGGCGGCCTGGACGAGCTCGCCGACCCGGACGTGGCGCTGGCCGTCCTGCACGGCCTGGTCGACGAGCTGACCGTCCGGTCGGAGCCGGGCGGCACGGTGATCACGATGCGCTGGCCGCTCGGGACCGGCGCCGTCGGAGCCCGGGCCACGATCGTCGCCCAGCGATAGCCCGGCGCGCCCAGGATGCCCACCGGGGCGGCATCGGTATGCTGCCCGCACCCGGCCCGCCGGGCATCCCGTGCCCGTCCAGCCGTTTGGGTCCGGGATGACCCTGCTCTGACGCCGCCGGGCTCCGCACGGATCCAGGAGGATGCATGCCCGCGATACCCCTTGCCGTCACTGGCGAGGATCTGGCCTCGGTCACTGACAGTGACAAGGCCATCATCTACCTCATCCTGCTGACCTCTCTCGTGGCGCTCGGCTTCGCGGCCGTGTTCGCCAAGGAGGTGCTGGCGGCCGGCCAGGGCACCCCGAAGATGAGGGAGATCTCCAAGGCCGTCCAGGAGGGCGCCGCAGCCTACCTCTCCCGCCAGTTCCGGACACTCGCGGTCTTCGCCGCCCTGGTGTTCCTGCTGCTGTTCCTGCTGCCGGCCGACGGCACCGACGTGCGGGTCGGCCGCTCGATCTTCTTCCTGGTCGGGGCCGGCTTCTCCGCGCTCGTCGGGTTCATCGGCATGACGCTCGCCACGCGTACGAACCTGCGGGTGGCCAACGCCGCCAACGAGTCAGGAACCAAGAAGGCGCTGCGCCTTGCCTTCCGCGCCGGTGGCGTCGTCGGGATGTTCACCATCGGGCTGGGCCTGTTCGGAGCCTCCCTGGTGCTGATCCTGTTCGACGACCAGGCGCCTCGGGTGCTCGAGGGCTTCGCCTTCGGCGGCGCGCTGCTCGCGATGTTCATGCGCGTGGGTGGCGGCATCTTCACCAAGGCGGCTGACGTCGGTGCCGACCTCGTCGGCAAGGTGGAGCAGGGCATCCCCGAGGACGACCCCCGCAACGCCGCGACGATCGCCGACAACGTGGGTGACAACGTCGGGGACTGCGCCGGGATGGCTGCCGACCTGTTCGAGTCCTACGCCGTCACGCTGGTGGCCGCGCTGATCCTCGGTCAGGTCGCCTTCGGCGCCCAGGGGCTGGTCTTCCCACTCATCGTGCCCGCGATCGGGGTGCTCACCGCGCTCGTCGGGATCTACGGCACGTCGCCGCGAGACACCGACCGCAACGGCATGAACGCCATCAACCGCGGTTTCTTCCTCTCGGCCGTCGTGTCGGCCGTGCTCGTCGCGATCGCCTCTTTCCTCTACCTGCCCGGCACCTTCGCCGAGCTCGACGGGGGAGCCGCCTCCGACCAGGACCCGCGCCTGATCGCCATCGGCGCCGTGGTCATCGGCATCGTGCTCGCGAGCCTCATCCAGGTCCTGACCGGCTACTTCACCGAGACCAACCGCAAGCCGGTCCAGGAGATCGGCAAGAGCTCCCTCACGGGCGCCGCGACGGTCATCCTTGCCGGCATC
>JBBSMJ010000321.1:0-2182 GCA_038233235.1 Actinomycetes bacterium
CCTCGAAGAAGCCGCGCACCTCGTCCATGACGTCGTCGAAGTGCCGGGTCTTGTAGCCGCTCGCCGTCTCGGTGGTGTTGCCGTGCATCGGGTCGCACTCCCACACCACGCTGCGCGGACCGCGCGAGTTCTCCACCGCCGAAACGATCGCCGGCAGCACGTCGCGGACCTTGCCCGCACCCATCCGGCTGATCAGGGTGAGCCGGCCGGGCTGCATGGCCGGGTCGAGCCGCTCGCACAGCGCGACGGCCGTCGCGGGATCGGTGGACGGGCCCAGCTTCACCCCGATCGGGTTGGCGAGCCGGGACAGCAGGTCGACGTGGGCGCCGTCCAGGTCGCGCGTGCGCTCCCCGACCCAGAGCATGTGCGCCGACAGACCGTACGGGCGGCCGCTGTCGTCGGTACGGGTGAGCGCCCGCTCGTACTCCAGCAGCAGGGCCTCGTGGCTGGAGTAGAGCTCGACACCGTGCGTCTGCGGGGTTGCCTCGAGGTCCAGCCCGCACGCGCGCATGAAGGCCAGCGCCCGCTCGATGTCGGTCGCCAGCTCCTGGTAGCGGTGCACGGCCGGGCTGCTCCGGACGAAAGCGGTGTTCCAGTCGTGCACCGCAGCCAGATCGGCGCTGCCGTCGGTGGCCATGGCGCGCATGAAGTTCATCGTGGCGGCGCTGTTGGCGTAGGCCCGCACCATCCGGGCCGGGTCGGGGATGCGGTCGCCGTAGAGGTCGTTGACGGCATCGCCGCGGTAGGACGGCAGCCCGGTCAGGGGCTCGATGTCGGCGCTGCGCGGCTTGGCGTACTGCCCGGCCAGGCGGCCCACCTTCACCACCGGCACACTCGCGCCGTAGGTCAGCACGACCGCCATCTGCAGCAGCGTGCGGACCTTGCTGCGGATGCCGTCGGCGGTGTTGGCCGCGAACGTCTCGGCGCAGTCGCCGCCCTGGAGCAGGAACGCCTCGCCGCGGGCGACGTCGGCGAGCCGGGCGCGCAGGTTGTCGCACTCGCCCGGCTGCACCAGCGGTGGGACCTGCGAGAGCGTGTCGCAGACCTTGGCGAGCGCGTCCGCGTCCGGCCAGCGCGGCTGCTGCCGGGCGGTCAGCCCGCGCCAGTGATCTAGGTCAGCAGGGTCGAGCGTCGAGGTCATCCGAAGAACACCTCCGCCTCGGCGTAACGCTCCAGCGGGACGGTCTTCAGCTCGCCGGTCGCCTCGGCCAGCGGCACCCGCACGATGTCGGTCCCGCGCAGCGCGACCATCACCCCGCTGTCCCCGTCGTTCACGGCGTCGGCGGCGTGCAGCCCGAACCGGGTGGCCAGCACCCGGTCGTACGCGGTCGGTGTCCCACCCCGCTGGACATGGCCGAGCACCGTCTGGCGCGCCTCGTAGCCGGTGCGGGCCTCGATCTCGCGCTCGAGCAGCTGCCCGATCCCGCCGAGCCGGACATGGCCGAAGGCGTCGAGCTCGCCGGTCTGCAGCTCCATCGTGCCCTCCAGCGGCTGGGCCCCCTCGGCGACGACAAGGATCGGCGCGAACTCACTGGCGAAGCGGGCCGCCACGTAACCGCAGACCTTCTCGATGTCGAAGCGCCGCTCCGGGATGAGGATGACGTTGGCGCCGCCGGCCAGGCCGGAGTGCAGCGCGATCCACCCGGCGTGCCGCCCCATCACCTCGACGATCAGGGCCCGGTGATGCGACTCGGCGGTGGTGTGCAGCCGGTCGATGGCCTCGACGGCGACCTGCACGGCGGTGTCGAAGCCGAAGGTGTAGTCGGTCCCGGACAGGTCGTTGTCGATCGTCTTGGGCACCCCGACGACGTTCAGCCCGTGCGCGGCGAGCTTGGTCGCGACGCCGAGCGTGTCCTCGCCGCCGATCGCGATCAGCGCGTCGACGCCGAGCTCGGCCAGGTTGGCCTCGATCCGCTCGACGCCGCCGTCGACCTTCATCGGGTTGGTCCGGCTGCTGCCCAGGATCGTGCCGCCGCGCGGCAGGATGCCCCGGGTCTGTGGCACGCCCAGCGGCATCGTCAGGCCTTCCAGCGGCCCCTTCCACCCGTCCCGGAAGCCGACGAAGTCATGACCGTGCGCGACCGTGCCCTTGCGCACCACCGCCCGGATGACGGCGTTGAGTCCGGGACAGTCCCCGCCGCCGGTCAGCACACCGATCCGCACCACTACCTCCGAGGTCGCC
>JBBSMJ010000322.1:0-2173 GCA_038233235.1 Actinomycetes bacterium
CCGCTGGAGTCGCCGAGCATGACCAGCCGGATAGCGGCAGAGCCCTCCTGGACTGGTACTCCGTGGCTGCCGTCGACGGTGTACACCCCGTCGCCTGCCGGTGGTTGGCCGGTGGGAGTGCCGATCCAGCGGCGGGCCAGCTTGGCTTCGGTCACCAGGAGCGCGGCGACCGCCCCGCCGAGGACGCTGAGGCCGCCTCCGCCGTACGCCGCAGCGGCCGCGATGCGTCGGGCGGTGCGCGCCCGGCTCATCGGTGCCTCCGGAGAGCCCCGCCGACGGGCTCCAGACAGTGAGAGAAAGACGTCACCTGTAGATGATCGTCGCAAGACGGCACCGGGTTGAGCAGGTCCACGACCGTCGTACGGGAGTGGCGACCGCCCAGGGCGAACGCGACCGCTGGGCAGCTGGCCATCGTTCTCCTCCAGGTCTCGCGCACGCGCCTCCGGTGTCTCGGCGGACTTGGCAATGTAGCGCGGCCCTATCCTGAGCCCGTGCAGGTTCACGACTCCGTCATCGAGCTCGTCGGCAACACCCCACTCGTTCGCCTCGGCAAAGTGGTCGGCGAAGCGGCAGCCGAGGGGGGTGGTCCCGCCACCGTGCTCGCCAAGATCGAATACGTCAATCCAGGCGGGTCGGTCAAGGACCGGATTGCGCTGCGCATGGTGGAAGCCGCGGAGGCGACCGGACTTCTTCGGCCCGGTGGGACGATCGTCGAGCCGACCTCCGGCAACACCGGCGTGGGGTTGGCGATCGTGGCCCAGCTCAGGGGTTACCGCACCATCTTCGTGGTCCCCGACAAGGTGTCCCAGGACAAGGTGGACGTGCTGCGCGCGTACGGCGCCCAGGTCGTCGTCTGTCCCACCGCGGTCGCCCCGGAGCATCCGCAGTCCTACTACAGCGTGTCCGACCGGCTGGTGCGGGAGACCGAGGGCGCCTGGAAACCCGATCAGTATTCCAACCCGGCCAACCCGGAGTCGCACTACCTGTCCACCGGGCCGGAGGTGTGGGCGCAGACCGACGGTCGGGTTACCCACTTCGTCGCCGGGATCGGCACCGGCGGCACGATCAGCGGGGTCGGGCGCTACCTCAAGGAAATCTCTGACGGCACGGTGCGGATCGTCGGCGCCGACCCGGAGGGCTCGGTCTACTCGGGCGGCAGCGGCCGGCCCTATCTCGTCGAGGGCGTGGGTGAGGATTTCTGGCCGCCGGCGTACGACCGGGACATCGCCGACGAGATCATCGCGGTCAGCGACAAGGACTCCTTTGCCATGACCCGGCGGCTGGCGCGTGAGGAGGGGCTGCTCGTCGGGGGCTCCTGCGGGATGGCGACGGTCGCCGCCGTCGAGGTGGCGCGGCGGGCGAAGCCAGCCGACGTCGTCGTGGTGTTGCTGCCCGACTCGGGCCGCGGCTACCTGTCGAAGATTTTCAACGACGACTGGATGGCCGACTACGGCTTCCTGTCGACCTCGGCGGACTCCACCGTGAGCGACGTGCTCACCCGCAAGGGCAGCCGGCTCCCGGAGTTCGTCCACATGCATCCCAAGGAGACGGTTCGTGAGGCGATCGACGTACTCCGTGAGTACGCGGTCTCCCAGATGCCAGTGGTCAAGGAGGAACCGCCGGTGATGGCGGCGGAAGTCGTCGGCTCGGTGGTCGAGCGAGATCTGCTCGACGCCCTCTTCGCCGGGCGGGCGCGGCTGGCCGACCGGCTGGAGGAGCACATGTCCCCGCCGCTGCCGGTGGTCGGGGCCGGGGAGCCGGTGTCCGCGGCGATGGATGCGCTGGAGAAGGCTGGCGCCGCCGTCGTGCTCGACGACGGCAAGCCGCGCGGCGTGCTCACCCGCCAGGACCTGCTCGGCTACCTGGCCGCCCGCTGACCTGAGGACGCCAGAACGAGGGTCCATCCGGGTGGTACTCCGCCGCCAGCACCCCTTGATCTTGGGTGTTCGGTCACTCCCCGTGTCGGTGGTTGCTACCGTTCTTGACAACCTGGTGTGACCAGAAGGGATCGGTCTGACACACGTGACTACCGAGAGGACCCCCGTCCTCTACGTCGGCGGGCTAGGCCGCAGCGGCTCAACCCTGTTGAACCGGCTGCTCGGCCAGGTGCCCGGTCACGTCGCTGTCGGGGAGTTGGTCTATTTGTGGGAACACTCGCTCACTCGGGATCACG
>JBBSMJ010000323.1:0-2170 GCA_038233235.1 Actinomycetes bacterium
GCGGCGAGAGCACCAGCACACCGTCGGCGCCCCCGTCGCGGGCGGCTGCGACGCGCGCCGCCGCCTGTCGAGCCCAGGGCGCACCGGTGCCCGCCAAGACCTTCGCCTCGCCGGACGGCGGCACAGCAGCGCGTACGGCGGTGAGCAACCGCGCGCGCTCGTCGTCGTCGAGGGCGTCGGCCTCACCTGTGGACCCGGCCACCACGACGGCGCGTACGCCGAGGTCGACGAGCCGGGCGGCGTGTTCGGCCGTCGCCGACGCGTCGACCCCGCGGTCGTCGTCGAACAGGGTCACCAGCGCCACCCCCACGCCGGTGAACAGCGGGCTGCGGTCCGGCACGTCGCCGTACGACGCCGGCTGTGGCTTTCCAGGTCGTTCGGTCAGACTCACCCGGTGACGGCGGCGACGAGATAGCCGACGATCAGCAGCACGCCGGTCGTCAGGTGCAGCAGGATGTTGTAGCCCATCGCGCCGAGCAGCCCGAACGGTGCGTCGTAGGACCGGCGCATGCCCCGCAGCACCGGCACCGCGAGCGGAAGCGCCAGCAGGCCCAGCAGCGTCCACCACGGCGTGATACCGAGCAGCGGACCGACGAGGATCAGCAGCATGGCGACCGCGACCGCGATCGCGTAGGCCTGGATGACCCGGTCCTTCGGCCAGCGCACGATGAGCGTGCGCTTGGCTGCCTGCGCGTCCGCGATCCGGTCAGGAATCTGGTTCACGTACAGCACGAGGGCGATGAGGATGCCGATCGGCAACGAGGCGTAAACCACCGGCCACGACCACGCCTGAGTGACCGCGAGGTACGCGCCGCCGGCCATGATGGGCCCGAAGCCGAGCGCCACCACCGGCTCCCCGAGCCCGCGGTGCACCAGCCGCAGGGGCGCCGCCGAATAGCCGACGGACAGCACGAGGGCGATCACACCTATCACCAGCAACCACCACGACCGGGCGGCGGCCAGCCACAGCCCGGTCAGGATCGTGACCCCGTAGCAGCCGAGCGACAGCGCCAGCATCTGCGACTTGGACACCAGGCCGTACTGCATGACCCGTGAGCCGCCGGAGAACGGCGTCGGGGTCACGTTGACCGCGTCGGAGCCCTCGGCGTCGGCGAGGTCGTTGGCGATGTTCAGCCCGAGGTGCGCGCAGACAGCGCACACCAGCGCGAGCAGCCACCAGCCAAACGCGAACCCGCCGTCGTACGCCGCGACCGCTCCCGCCAGCCCAACCGGCACCAGCGTGGCGGTCAGGAACGGGACCCGCGTCGCGAGGAAGAACCGCCAGAACGCGCTCAGCCGCGGCCGCGCACCCATCTCGGAGAGGTAGGACAGGCCGGCGCCGACGTTGCGTTCGGCGTACTCGACGAAGGGGGTGTCGGCCTCGTCCCAGCCGCTCGCCCGCTCGACCACAACCCGCACGTGCCCGCCCTCGGACACCTCGGCGGCGCCCCAAAGGTTGACGTAGCGCCGCTGGTCGTAGCCCACCCCGGGCTGCGGGCGGATGTGACTGAACGTGACGCAAACCTCCTGGCCGTGCGCCGGCAGCAGCTCGGCGGCAACCGGCCCGACCTCCACGGACGTGCCCGCCGCCGCAAAGGATCCGGCGACGCTCACCGGGTAGCCATCCGCCTCGATCCAGGACAGCACCGCGTGCCCGTAGCCGGCCGCTCGGCGTACCGCCTCTGTCGCCTCCAACCGGGCCATCAGACCGGCACCGCCGGCTGCAGCACCTGCGGCGCCCGGGCGGTGTCGCCGCCCGGCCAGTACAGGACACGGACAGGGGAGATCTCGATGACCACCCGCTCGAAGAACAGCGGCAGACCGAAGCGCTGCTTGACCAGCTTGTCGATCGCCGGTTCCTTGGCCCGCCACAGGGGGAGCAGTCGCTCCCAGCTGCTGTGCGGGTCCTCGGTGTCCAGGACGCGCGCGTCGCCGAGGATCGTCGCGCGGGCGAAGGGCTCCGCCGGGACACCGACCGGGTCGGACAGGCTCACCGCGACCCGCGGGTTCTCCTTGAGGTGCCGCAGCTTGCGGCTGAACAGCACCGCAGAGGACATCAGCACGTGCTGGCCGTCGTACAGCGGGATCAGCGGGTAGGTGATCGGCCGGCCGGACATCGCCGCGACGACGGTCAGCTCGGCGACCAGCGCCACGTCGAGCAGCCGCTCGA
>JBBSMJ010000324.1:0-2169 GCA_038233235.1 Actinomycetes bacterium
CCGGCCTTCTCGAGCCCGGCGACGAGGGCGCCGACATCCAGGACCCCGGTCTCGGCGGCCCGCAGATCGGCCGGGTGCAGCAGCGGAGTCCGCACCGCGTTGACGACCACACCACCGACCGGCAGCCCCAGCGATTCGAGGTCCCGGACGCCGTCGGTCGTCTCCTGCACCGGCATCTCCTCCAGCAGCGTGCAGAGGTGGACCGCCGTCGTGGATGAGCGCAGCACGGCCATGACGCTGTCGGACTGCGTCTTGATCGGTCCGACCTTCGCCAGCCCCCCGACCTCGGAAGTGATGTTGAGGAAGCGGGCGATGCGGCCGGTGGGTGGTGCGTCGAGCACGACCGCGTCGTACGCAGGAAGGCGGTTGCGGTCCCGCCGGACCACGGCCTCCTTCACCTTGCCGGTCAGCAGCACGTCACGCAGACCTGGCGCGACCGTGGTCGCGAACTCGATGGCGCCCATGCGCCGCAGCGCGCGCGCGGCGACGCCGGTGCGGGACAGTTTGTAGAACATGTGGAGGTAGTCGAGCAGCGCGTCCTCGGGATCGATCGACAGGGCGAAGACGTCCCCGCCGCCGGGGGCCACGGCGACCTTGCGCTCGTCGTAGCCCAGTGGCGGGCAGTCGAAGAGTTGGGCGATGCCCTGTCGACCCTCGACCTCGGCGAGCAGCACCCGTCTGCCCCCGCCGGCGAGCGCCAGCGCGAGCGAGGCGGCGACCGTGGTCTTGCCGGTGCCGCCCTTGCCGGTCACCACGTGCAGCCGCACGTCCGGGAAGTCCGCCACGCAGTCGAGGGTAAGCGCGGCCTCCGCGAGCGGCCGGGCAGGTCTCTCGCCGAAACTTCCCGGAATCACAGCAGGAACGTGGGACGGCGTGGCGAACTGTTGCTATGTGACGCGGACCACTACCGCGTCGGAACGGACGGAGAACGCTCGATGCACACTCCCCGACTGGCTGTCGACCGGTTGAGCGCGCCTGGCTGGCGCGTCGATGCGCAGTGCCGCCAGAAGAACGCCGTCTATTTCTTCCCGCCTCCGCACTTCGAGCGCAAGCTGGAGAAGGACGAGCGGGAGGGCGCCGCTCGGGCGCTGTGCGGTGCCTGCAAGGTGCAGACCGAGTGCCTGGACTACGCCCTGACCGCCCAGGAGCCGCACGGCATCTGGGGCGGGATGAACGAGCTGCAGCGCCGCCGGCTGCTGCGCAAGCGCGCGGCCGAGTCCGCCTGAGGCATGCATCGCGGCTAGCCGCACGAAAGCACTAGGCTCGCCCAATGCAGAAGTGGGAGTACAGCACCGTTCCCCTGCTCGTCCACGCGACGAAGCAGATCCTCGACAACTGGGGCCAGGACGGCTGGGAGCTCGTCCAGGTCGTCCCCGGTCCAGGTGGCGGCGAGCAGGTCGTCGCCTACCTCAAGCGCCCCAGGGACTGACCCGACGTGGGTGTTCACGAGCGCCTGGCCGAGCTCGGGTTGACCCTGCCCAGCGTGGTTCCCCCGGTCGGTGCGTACGTGCCGGCCGTGCGGGCCGGCTCGCTGGTGTTCACCTCCGGTCAGCTGCCGATGGTGGAGGGCTCGCTGCCCGCCGTCGGCAAGGTCGGCGCCCTGGTCACACCCGAGCAGGCGAAGGACCTCGCGCAGTTGTGCACGCTCAACGCGCTGGCTGCGATCGACGCGCTGGTGGGCCTCGACGCGGTGGTCCGGGTGGTGAAGGTCGTCGGCTTCGTCGCCTCGACGGCGGAGTTCACCGGCCAGCCGGCCGTCGTCAACGGCGCGTCGGAGCTGCTGGGCGAGCTGTTCGGCGACGCGGGTCGGCACGCCCGTTCAGCTGTCGGCGTCGCGTCGCTCCCCCTGGACACTCCGGTCGAGATCGAGCTGGTCGTCGAGGTCCGCTGATCGTGGCTGCGCCGGCGCGGGTGCGCGACGCGGCCACCGTGGCGCTGTTGCGTGACACGGAGGCCGGCCCGGAGGTCTACCTGCTGCGCCGGGTGGTGGGTATGGCCTTCGCCGGCGGAATGCACGTCTTCCCCGGTGGGTCGGTGCACCCCGCGGATGCCGCGGGCGATCTCACCTGGGCCGGCCCGGCACCGGGGTTCTGGGCGCAGGCGTTCGGCTGCGACGAGCCGCTGGCCCGGGTGCTGGTCTGCGCCGCTGTCCGCGAGACGTTCGAGGAG
>JBBSMJ010000325.1:0-2150 GCA_038233235.1 Actinomycetes bacterium
CCGCGGGCTCGGTAGGGCCGGTGCCGTACGACGGGCACAGGCTCGCCACCGGGCAGGCGCCGCACGCTGGCCGGCGACTGTGGCAGATCCGGCGACCGTGGAAGATCAACCGGTGCGACAGCAGCGTCCAGTCCCGGCGGGGGAAGAGGTCGGCGAGGTCCTGCTCGACCTGCACCGGATCGTCCGCGGCGGTCCACCCCAACCGTCGGGACAGCCGCCCGACGTGGGTGTCGACGGTGATGCCGGGTACGTCGAAGGCGTTGCCCAGCACGACGTTCGCCGTCTTCCGGCCGACTCCTGGCAGGGTGACAAGTTCCTTCAACCGAGACGGCACCTCGCCGGCGTAGCGCTCGCAGAGCGCCTGACCGAGCCCGATCAACGAGTTTGTCTTGGCGCGGAAGAACCCGGTCGGCTGGATCAGCGCCTCCAGCTCCGCGCGGTCGGCTGCGGCGTACGCGGCGGCGGACCGGTACCGGTCGAACAGCGTGGGCGTGACCAGGTTGACCCGCTTGTCGGTGGTCTGCGCCGAAAGGATGGTGGCGACCAACAGCTCCAGCGGAGTGGTGAAGTCGAGCTCGCAGTGGGCGTCGGGATGGGTCTGCGCGAGCAGTCGGTGAACCCGCCGGGCGCGCCGGACGAGGGCCTGCCGGGACTCGCTGGCGGGGAAGCTGGGCGGCACGCTCTCAGCGTACGGGCGGCGTAGGGGTGCCGCCGATGCCATCGACTGCGCCAGACTAGACGGGTGACGGGCGAAGCGGACAACGGATCGACCCGCGGGGTCGACGTGGTGAGCCGCGCGCCCCTGTTCACCGCTCTCGACGAGGAGGCGGCGGCGGCGCTGCGCGCGTCGATGGCCCAGACCAGGATCGGCCGCGGGCGGGTGCTCTTCGCGGAGGGCGACGCCGGCGACCGGCTCTACGTGATCGTCGAGGGCAAGATCAAGTTGGGCCGCACCTCCGGCGACGGGCGGGACAACCTGGTCGCCGTACTCGGTCCCGGCGAGATGTTCGGCGAGCTGTCCCTCTTCGACCCCGGCCCGCGTACGGCGACGGCGTCGGCGCTCACCGACGCCCGGCTGTTGGAGCTCGGGCACGACGACCTGCGCCCCTGGCTGACCGGCCGGCCGGAAGTCGCCTCCCAGCTGCTGCGCGCACTGGCGCAGCGGCTGCGGCGCACCAATGAGTCCCTCGCCGACCTGGTGTTCAGCGACGTCCCCGGCCGGGTGGCCAAGGCGCTGCTCGACCTGTCCCGGCGGTTCGGCGTGCCCGCCGACGACGGCCTGCACGTGACCCACGACCTCACTCAGGAGGAGCTGGCCCAGCTCGTCGGCGCCTCGCGGGAGACCGTCAACAAGGCGCTCGCCGACTTCGCCAGCCGCGGCTGGGTGCGGCTGGAGGCGCGAGCCGTGGTCATCCGCGACGCCGAACGGCTGGCCCGGCGCGCCCGCTGACTGCCGCCGCCTGCTCCGCCAGGTAGTCCAGCTGGGCGCGCACCGAGAGCAGCGCCGCCGGCCAGACCGCTGGGTCGACGTCGGCGTAGACCCGGCGTACGACGTCGTCGGCGCTGCGGTCGCCCGCTGCCAGCGCCGCCGCCACCTGACCGAGCCGCTCGGCCCGGTGGGAGAGGTACCCGTCCACCGCGGCAGCGGCGTCGGTCAGGACCGGGCCGTGGCCGGGCAGCACGGTGTCCAGGGGGGCGGGGTCCAGGGGCACGGAGTCAGCGAGGGCGCGCAGCCGGCGCAGGGACGCCAGGTAGTCGACCAGCCGCCCCTCCGGATGGGCGACGACCGTGGTGCCGCGGCCGAGCACGGTGTCGCCGGTGAGCACCGCTCGGTCGGCGGGCAGCAAGAAACACACCGAGTCAGCGGTGTGGCCCGGTGTGGTCACCACACGCACGTCGAGCCCGTCGACCTCGATCACGTCGCCGTCGGCCAAACCGGCATTCCCGACCCGGTGGGCTTCGTCGTACGCCCGCACCGGCGCACCGGACAGCTCGGCGAACCTCCGCGCGCCCTCCGCATGGTCGGGGTGGCCGTGGGTGAGCAGGCAGACCGCTACCGTGCGGCCGGCGGCCGCGACCGCGGCCAGCACCGCCCGCAGGTGCGCCTCGTCGTCCGGGCCGGGGTCGACCACGACCGCGCGGGTGGCGGA
>JBBSMJ010000326.1:0-2149 GCA_038233235.1 Actinomycetes bacterium
ACGCCGCCGCGCAGCGACGAGTTGCCGTATGAGAAGACTGTGTCGCCGGTCGCGCTGTCGCCACCGATGCCGTTGGGACCGCCGAAGCCTGGGATCGAGGGGTTGACCTTGCCGACGTCCGCCGGGTCGATCTTCACCAGCGCGAAGTCGTTGTAGGCGCACGCGTCGGGGTCGGTCTCGTCGGCCCTCTGCATCGCCAGCCACGAGCTGTAGACGAGCGTGCCGGGCCGGCTGGCGCCGTTGACCTCGACCTCGGTGCCGAGCGGCAGCGAGCCGCTCTCGCAACCGTCGGTGGCGGTCGAGCCGCCGGTGCCCGAGCAGTGGGCGGCCTGCCCGATGTAGGTGCCCCCGCCGTCGGCGAGGATGAAGTTCGACGTGCACTGGCCACCGTCGGTGTAGGTCATGACGCCAGGGTGGACGGTCGCTTCGTCGGCGGCGCGTAGGCGGACGCGGCGGCCGGAACCAACCCGGCGGCGGCGAGCGCGAGCGTCGCGGCCAGGGCGACGCGACTGCGGCGGTGCATTGAGATTCGACTCTTCATTCGGTCGCGTGCAAGGACATCGCCTCATCCCACGGAAAGAGCAGAAGCGCTAAGCCGCTGGAGCTGCGACACGCAGGCGTTCGCGCACGCTGCGATTCTGCGCGGCGCGTTCCAGCAGATCGCGCGCGCGATCTCTTGCCTCACGGATTTCAAGCGCCTCGGCACCGCGGACTACGAGTACCTGCTTGATCATCTCGTCGAAGAAGGATGGGGCGCCCACGACGAGTGCGGAGCAGTCGAGCAGAACCGTCTCGCCCTGAAGGTCCGCCGAGAGCGATGCGGTGAGCGCCTGCGCTTGGTCGCGCGAGCCGGCGTGCTCGGGGGTCTCGAGTCGAGTCATCGGTATTCGCCAGGGTAGAGAGGCAGGCTGAGCGCCACGATGACGCCTGGTAGCGAAGTCACCTTCCGCTCTGTTGTGCCGGCTCGGTTGATCTCGACGAGCGCATCCCCACTCCGGATGATCATTTGCCCGCTGAGGCCGATCACCTGCTCCATCGTCGTGGAGAGACCTTGACCTCGCCCCGGATCGTCGGGGATGGAGGTGCCCAAGTACTCCAGCGCGACACGGATCGCATCAAGCTCGTTGGCCGTCTCTCGAACGCCCGTTGCCTTGAAGGAGGCATGGATTCCGCGACCCACGTCGCCCACGACGACTTGAACGCGGTCGTCGTGATCCGGCGGCTTACCGCCAGCGGCGCGCGTGTAGACCTGGGCCATCACATGGGCGTCTGACCCCGAGTGCTCGAGTGCGTTGCCGACTATCTCCCAGATACCCTCGGTGACGGCTTCCAGGACCTGAGCATCGACGTGGTCTCTGAGCTGCGCCCACAGGATGTGCGAGAGCGCTTGATCGCCTCCTGCGAGTCGAGCGCTTCGCAGCGGCACGACCACACCCGAGGTGCCAGCGCCTGACCCCGCCGGAAGATCCGTCGACAGCCCGAGTTCGTCCAAGAACGTGCGAAAGCCCATATTCGCCAGGTGCGCGGCCGAGCTCGTGTTCGTCGGGGGTACGACCTCTAGAGCCGGGGGTCGGCCCAATGCGGTGCGCACCGCGGAGGCGGTCCCCACCAGGCCGTAGGCGTCGATGAACTGAAGCTTCCTGAGGTCGCACATGGGCGCGTGGGGGTCTAAGTGCGAATCGAAGGTGCCGATCGTCAGGGCCCGGGCTTCAGTTGGCAGGGTCGGCATCATTGGGATGCTCGCACCTGTGCGGCCGGACAGGCGCATGGCTGGTGGCCCAGTGCGCCGGCTCAGATCAGGGGGCGCCGCGCGGCGATGTTCAGGCGCACGTAGTCGAGCTCTACGGGGTCGCCACAGCGCCGCACGACGGCCGTGACGAACCGCTCCCGGACCGTCTCGTCGCCGCGCAGCACGAGCCGGTCGAGCAGCGCCAGCCCCCACTGCGCCTGCGGACCGGAGATCCGGTCGTAGCTGGCGGCGTCCCAGTCGCGAGGGGGCGCCGGCCGGTCGGTCACGTGAGCGTCGTGGTGACCGGCCCCAGCCGCTCACGCCCGGCCTCGTACGCCTCGATCGCCTCCGCCGACTGCAGCGTGACGCCGATGCCGTCGAGGCCACCCAGCAGCCGTCGCCGCGTCTCGGCGTCGATCT
>JBBSMJ010000327.1:0-2135 GCA_038233235.1 Actinomycetes bacterium
GCCGGCGGCGCGGGCCTGCGCGGCCTGCTCGACCAGCCGGCGTACGCCGTCCTCCAGCTGAGCCACGGTGTCCTCTGCCCGGGACACCGCGCCGGGGTTGCGCCGCTGCCACTGGGACTGACCCGCGGCGGCCACCGCCTGCTCGACCTGGCGCAGCCGGCCCTCAAGGGTGGGCTGCGCCGCCCGCGGTACGTGACCCACGGCCGCCCAGCGGTCCTGGATGCGGCGCAGCGCGGTCTGCGCGGCGCGGACGTCGCTGACCGGCAGCAGCGCCTCCGCCTCCGTGGCCAGCGCCTCCTTCGCCGCCTGGTTGTCCCGCTGCGCGGCGTCTCGCGCGGAGAAGGTCGCCGACCGGGCCGCGAAGAAGGTGTCCTGCGCGGTGCGGAAGCGTCGCCACAGCGTCTCCTCCGCTGCACGCGGCGCCGCGCCGGCGGCCTTCCACTCGGTCATGAGTTCGCGGAAACGGGCGGCGGTGGGCGCCCACTCGGTGGAGTCGGCCAGCGATTCCGCCTCGGCGGCCAGCTGCTCCTTGCGCTCCCGCGACTCCTGCAGCCGCCGGTCGACCTCGGCGAAGTGAGCGCTGCGTCGCCGATCGAACGTCGTCCGCGCCGTACGCAGCCGCTTCCACAGCGCGTCATCACTCTGCCGGTCCAGCCGCGGCGCCGCCTTCCACTCCTCCAGCAGTGCCTTCAGCCGGTCTCCGCTGGCCTTCCACGACGAGCTGTCGGCGACCGTCTCCGCCTCGGCCACCATGCGCTCCTTGGCGGCCGTAACCTCCGCCTTCACCTGCGCCCGCTCGGCGGCGACCTCCTCCGTACGCCGGTCGACCGCCCCCTCGAACTCCTCCAGCCGGCGGGCGAGCCCGTCCAGGTCGCCCACCGCGTGCGCCTCCGCCACTTCCTCGCGGAGCCGGCGAGCGCTGCGGCGTGCGTCGTTCGGGGAGAGTTTGCCGCCGCGCAGCCGCTGCTCGAGCAGCCCCACCTGCGTCTCCAGCCCGGCGAAGCGGCCGGCGAAGTGGTCCAGCCCCTCCTGGGGGTCCTCGCCCTGCCACGAACCGACCGCCCGGTCACCGCCGGCGGTGCGCACCCAGACGGTGCCTCCGTCGTCGACGTACCCGTGCTCACCCGCAGCATCGTGCTCGGTCACGGGTCAGGGCTTCCCGACGGAGACGTCGCTGATGCGCACTTCGCGCTGCGGAGTGCCGTCGGACCCGTCGTCCGCGACGCCGGCCGCCGCCACCTCCTCGACGATGTCCAACCCCTCGGTGATGGTGCCGAAGATCGTGTAGTCCGGCGGCAGCGTCGTGTCGTCGTACACCAGGAAGAACTGGCTGCCGTTGGTGCCCGGCTGGGCCGTGCGCGCCATCGCCACCGTGCCCTTCGGATAGGTGACCTCGCCGGGCGCCGGCAGGTTCTCCTCGTCGAAGACGTAGCCCGGCCCGCCGCTGCCGTCGCCGAAGGGATCACCGCACTGCAGCACGAAGATGCCCTCGGTGGTGAGCCGGTGGCAGTCGGTGTCGGCGTAGAAGTCCTTGCCGGCGAGGTAGCGGAAGGAGTTGACCGTGCACGGCGCCTGCGCGGTGAGCAGGTCGATGGTGACGGCGCCGCGGTTGGTCTCCAGGGTGGCGGTGTACGGCTTCTCCGTCTCCACCTTCTTGGTCGGCGGCAGGCCGACGTCCTTCACCTGGCCCCCGGACTCCTCCTTTCGGTACTCGCAGCTGCCGGCTGCCGGCTGCGCCGAGGGCTCGCCGCTCGGCTCCGGCGAGGCCGACTCAGCGACCGGCGGGGACAGCCCGGGGCTGGCCTCCGGGGTGGATGCCGCCGCGGGCTCAGTGGCCGCCTCGTCGCTGCCGACCACCGTCGCCAGGAAGACGGCCCCGCCGATCACCACCGCGGTCGCCACGGCAGCTCCGATGGTGGCGTTGCGCTTCCGCGCTTTTTCCCGGGCGGCCGCGCGGCGGGCCTGCTGCCGCTCGTGGTGCTCCCTGGCCAACCGGCGTTCACGATCCTTGCTCGCCACGCGTCACCCTCCCCGTACCCTGCGCGCCGTTACCGGCACAGTGTCGCAGGCTCCCTCGAACCGGACATATGCACCGGAGATATCCACCCGACATATGCATTCGCCCGTCGCTCACC
>JBBSMJ010000328.1:0-2134 GCA_038233235.1 Actinomycetes bacterium
CCCGGCGAATCGCCGCCAGGTTGGCCACGACCTCGGGCCGATCCATCGCCGGGTTCAGCACGGAACCGCGCTCCCCGCCCGTCAAGGTGGCGACGAGCACGTCGACGCCCTCGTCGACGTAGCGCGCCATCGTGGCCGCGCCCTTGCTCGACTCGTCGTCGGGATGGGCGTGCACCGCCATCAGCCGCAGCTGCTCACTCACGTAGACCCACTCATCCGCTCGTTCGCTCGACCTGTCCTGCGCATAGTGCCGTGCGCATAGTGTCTTGGTCATAGTTGTCCTGGTCATAGTGTGGCAAGCCGCCCAGACATTCCCCGCAGGCTTTCCCGTCACGCTCGTCGACTCCACCGTTGGAAGGCGGTCGTGCCCGACCGAAGCTCCGTCCTCGACACCCGGGCGGCCCAACTCGCCGTCCGAGTCGTGGTCGTGCTCGCCTTCGCCGTCGGTGGGGCCTGGCTGCTGTGGGCGGCCTGGAGCAACGCGGTGCAACCCAAGACGCTGCTGCTCAGCTACCAGATCAGGGGGGATCGCGAGGTGACGGTCCGCTTCGAGGTGGTGAAGCCGGCGGACGCCGCGGCCCGCTGCGTCGTACGCGCCCGCAACGAGGCGGGGTTGGAGGTCGGGCGAGCGGAAGTGGACGTCCCGGCGGGCGAACGGCGTACGGTGGTCACTCATGTCCTACGCACCCGGGACCGCCCCGTGGGGGGCGAGCTCGCCGGCTGCCGCACCGTTCCAGCGCCCTGACGGCGGCCATAAACGACAGTTCACGTTCTCGACGGTGAGAGGGGCAGTCCCGTGACCGAGACCTCCGAGAAGACCACCTGGCTCACCCAGGAGGCCTACGACCGGCTCACCGCAGAGCTGGATCGCCTTGCCGGCCCCGGCCGGGCCGACATCGCCAAGAAGATCGAGGCGGCGCGCGAGGAGGGGGACCTCAAGGAGAACGGCGGCTACCACGCCGCCAAGGAGGAGCAGGGAAAGCAGGAGGCGCGCATCCGGCAGCTGCAAGCGCTGCTGCAGGACGCGACCGTGGGTGAGGCTCCCCCGGCCGACGGGGTGGCCGAGCCCGGCATGGTGGTCACCGTCCGAGGCGCCGACGACAAGGAAACGATGCGCTTCCTGCTGGGCTCCCGGGAGGACAGCGGTGTCCACGACCTCGAGGTCTACTCCCCGCAGTCGCCGCTCGGTGGTGCCGTCATCGGCAAACGGGTGGGCGAGCGCGCGTCGTACGACCTCCCCAACGGTCGGGCCGTGAAAGTCGAAATCGTCGAAGCGGTGCCCTACAGCGCGTGACCGGAGGGGCGGTCAGGGGACTCCCTGGTCGGCTGTCGGGCTATCGTGGATCACTCTTTGTCGAGGGGGACCCCGCCGATGACGTCGCCGAGCACCGCACCGCCAGCCACTTCACATCGAGGCGATCCAGTGCCTGAACACGCCGGACGAAACGACGTCTTCCCGGTGCAGGGGGTCGACCACATCCGCTTCCGTGTCGGCAACGCCAAACAGGCCGCGCACTACTACTCCACCGCCTTCGGCATGCGGCTCATCGCCTACCGCGGGCCGGAGACCGGGCAGCGGGACACCGCTGAATACGTGCTGGAGTCCGGCGGCGCACGCTTCGTGCTCGCCGCCGAGGTCCGCGCGGGCACCGAGATCGGGCGGCACGTCGCCGCGCATGGCGACGGTGTCTTCGACATCGCGTTGCGAGTGCCGGACGTCGAGGCGGGCTACCGCCACGCCATCGACGCCGGGGCCACCGGGCTGGTCGAGCCGACTGTGGACGAGGACGAGCACGGCAAGGTGACAGTGGCGGCCATTGCGGCGTACGGCGACACCAGGCACACCCTCGTCGACCGATCCAACTATTCGGGGCCGTTCCTGCCCGGATTTGTCGCCCGCGAGCCGATCGTCGCCCCGCCGCAGAAGCGGCTCTTCCAGGCGGTCGACCATTGCGTCGGCAACGTCGAGCTGGGCCACATGGACGAGTGGGTGGAGTTCTACCACCGGGTCATGGGGTTCACGAACATGAAGGAGTTCGTCGGCGACGACATCGCGACGGAGTACTCCGCGCTCATGTCCAAGGTCGTCGCGGACGGCTCCCGCAAGGTGAAGTTCCCGCTCAACGAGCCGGCG
>JBBSMJ010000329.1:0-2125 GCA_038233235.1 Actinomycetes bacterium
GCCCGGTGGCCAGCTCCTTGAGCTGCGCGACGCCCTCGGCCAGGTCGCGGTCGCCGACGACCACGGCGTACGCCGCCCCGGAACGGTCCGCCGCCTTCATCGCACCCTTCAGCCCGCGACCGCCGGAGGCGAAGTCGGCGGCCACCCCCGCCCGGCGGAGCGCGGTGACCAGACCGAAGAGCACCCCCGCGGCCCGCTCCCCCACCGGTACGCCGAAGACCTCGACCGGGCGGGGCAGTGCGAGCTCGACGCCCTCCGCCTCGAGGGTCAACAGGGTGCGGTCGACGCCGAGCGCCCAGCCCACCCCGGGCAGCCGCGGGCCGCCGATGGACTCCGACAGCCCGTCGTAGCGTCCGCCACCGCCCACCGCCGACTGCGCGCCCAACCCGTCGTGGACGAACTCGAACGTGGTGCGCGTGTAGTAGTCGAGGCCGCGCACCAGCGCGGGCGCGTCGGAAAAGGCGATGCCGGCGGCGCCGAGCAGGGTTCGCACCGTCTCGTGGTGTGCGGTGCACTCCGCGCACAGCCAGTCGCCGGGCAGCGGCGCGTCGCCCAGCTGCTCCTGCACCTCCGGGCGCTTGTCGTCGAGCACCCGCAGCGGGTTGCGCTCCACCCGCGCCCGGGTGTCCGCGTCCAGCCGCAGCCCGCGGAGGAACTCCTGCAGCGCCGACCGGTACGCCGGACGGCAGCGCTCGTCGCCGAGGGAGTTGACCAGCAGGCGTACGCCGCGCAGGCCGAGGCCGGCGTACGCGTCGGCGGCGAGGACGATCAGCTCGGCGTCCACCGCCGGGTCCTCGGTGCCGAGCACCTCGGCCCCGACCTGGGAGAAGTGGCGGTAGCGGCCGGCCTGCGGGCGCTCGTAGCGGTAGAAGCTGCCGGCGTACCAGAGCTTGGCGGGAAGGGCGCCCTTGTCCAGCGCGTGCTCCAGCGCAGCGCGGACGACCGGCGCGGTCCCCTCTGGGCGCAGGCTGAGCGAGTCGCCGCCTCGGGTGGTGAAGGTGTACATCTCCTTGGTCACCACGTCGGTGGAGTCGCCGACCCCGCGGACGAAGAGCGCGGTGTCCTCGAACGCCGGGGTCTCCACATAGCGGTAGCCGGCGCGGCGGACCGGCGCGGCCAGCCCCTCGCGGACGGCGAGTATCTGCTCGGACCGGGGCGGGAGTAGGTCGAACGTGCCCCGGGGGGCGCGAAAGGACGTCACCTACAGCCCTCGGAACGGGCTGGCGGGAGAGGTCGCCCCAGGTGGCGAAGTCGCCGCTGCCGAGGCCGATCGCGCGGCCGCGTCGGCGAGGAAGGGGTTGCTCGCCCGCTCCCGGCCGACGGTGGTCCGCGGGCCGTGGCCGGGCAGTACGACGGTCTCGTCGGGCAGCGGCAGCACCTTGGTGGCGAGGCTGGCCAGCATGGTCGCGTGGTCGCCGCCGGGCAGGTCGGTGCGCCCGATGGAGCCGGCGAAGAGCACGTCGCCGGACAGGCAGAGGTCACGCCCGTCCTCGGGCAGCCGGAACATCACCGACCCCGGGGTGTGACCCGGCGCGTGGTCGACGGTGATCTCGAGCCCGGCGAGGCGCAGCGGCTCGCCGTCGGCCATGACCCGCACGTCGTCCGGCTCGGACCACTCGAACCCGCCGAGCAGCGCCCGCATGTCCCGGGAGAGCCCGAGGGCGGGGTCGGCGAGCATGGCCCGGTCGCCGGGATGCACGTACGCCGGTACCCCGCGGGCGCCGCACACCGGGGTGACGGAGAACGTGTGGTCGATGTGGCCGTGAGTGAGCAGGACGGCGACCGGTCGCAGCCGGTGCTCTTCCAGGAGCTCGTCCAGCCGGGCCACGACGTCGATGCCGGGGTCGACGACGAGGCACTCCTCCCCCGGGGCGCGTGCCAGCAGGTAGCAGTTGGTGCCGAAGGCGGCAGCGGGGAACCCGGCGACGAGCACACGCGTCCTTTCCGGGTGCAGTTGCGGAGGCCGTGGCAGCGTACCGGCGGCGGTGAGCGACGGGCGAATGCATATGTCGGGTGGATATCTCCGGTGCATATGTCCGGTTCGAGGGAGCCTGCGACACTGTGCCGGTAACGGCGCGCAGGGTACGGGGAGGGTGACGCGTGGCGAGCAAGGATCGTGAACGCC
>JBBSMJ010000330.1:0-2123 GCA_038233235.1 Actinomycetes bacterium
CGAACCACCGCACCAGCTCGTCGGGACGGGCCAGTGCGGGCAGGTGGCCGCCGCCCATCTCGTCAGGAACGAGGCCGAGCCGGTCTTGCGTGACGCGGCGCTGGAACTCGGCGGGGAAGAAGCGGTCGTCTCGACACAGCAACACCCTGGTCGGCACATTCGGCCACACATCGAGCGGCCATGGCTTCTCGAACGGCGTACCCGACTGCTGGCGCACGTGCAGCAACGACTCCGCCGCCAACTCGGTCGGTAGGTCATGGGCGAAGACGACCTCCGGGTCGAACGGGTCGGGGAACTCGTGACCGGTGTTTGCCCACCACTCACCCGGCGACTCGCCCGGTTCGGGCACCATCGCGGCCAACAGGATCATCAGGGTCACCGGCCGCCGGGTGCACACCATGGGCGCCGTGAATCCGGCCAGCGACTGGGCGACCACGATGAGGTCGCGTCGGTCGCCCACCGCCTCCACCACCGTGTCCGCGTACTCCCGGAGCCCGGCGGTGTCGTCGTCGCAGGGCAAGTCGACGGCGACGACATCGTGGCCGAGCGCCCGAAGCCTCGGAGTGACGCGGTGCCAGTACCAGGAGTCGGAGCCGGCGCCGTGGATCAGTACGTAGGTAGCCATCAGGAATGAGACTCTTCGGAACGCCCGAATTCATCGGCGGAGTGCGGAAAGAGCGGGCCGGTCGCCGGACACACTGCAGGTGTGACGTCCGGCTCCGGAGAGGCCGACCGGCGGGCTCGCTTCGACGTGCTCGTGCAAGACGCGTACGTCCCACTGCGCCGGTACCTGGCCCGCCGCACCGATGCAGCCGACGTCGACGATGTCCTGTCCGACACGCTCCTGGTGATGTGGCGACGGCTCGAGGACATACCCGCCGACACCGCGCTGCCCTGGTGTTACGGCGCGGCCCGGCGCTGCCTGGCGAACTCCCGCCGCGCCGAGGGCCGCCGACGCAGCTTGTTGCACCGACTCGCCGCGCAACCTGACGTGCACTCGCAACCGGCCGGGGCGGAGGCCGTGGTCGACGCGGGAACCGATCTGGCCGACGCACTGGCAGCACTCCCCGACCCCGACCGTGAGGTGCTGCAGCTGTGGGCGTGGGAGCAACTCGAACCCCGCGAGATGGCCGTGGTTCTCGGCATCACCGCGAACGCCGCCAGCATCCGTTTACATCGCGCCGTCAAACGAATGCGACAGCTGATGACCGACGCACCATCCGAGCACGCCAGCGGAAAGGACGCGGAGTCTCCCGGACACCTACGTCCACGACAGAGCGGTCCACGAGAAGGAATGGAGGCCCCCGATGACCGGACGTGACGACGGCGACGTACGGCGCGACGACGCGCTGCGAGCGCTGCTTGCTGGCATCGACCCGGCGCGGCCCGGGGGCCCCGCTTTCGCTGCGGACCCAACCCCGGACGACGTAAGGGAGCGCGTCATGGCTATCACCCGGAACGACGACACCACCGACGACCTACCCGACCCAAACGGGCATCGGCACCGGCCTATGTGGGGACGGTGGGTCGTCGCCGCGGCAGCGGCCGTCGTCCTTGTCGCCGCCGGTATCACCGGCGCGCTGACCCTCGGTGCAGACGACACGGCCACCACCACCCCGCCGACAGCGATTGCACCGACGGCGATTGCACCGTCGGCGCTCGCGCTGACGCTGCCCTCCGATGACGGAACCGTGATGCAGTCATGCATAGCGTTCGACGTTCGGTTTCTCGCCGACATGCCCGTCGCGTTCGCGGGCACCGTCACCTCGGTCACCGACGAAGAAGTCACGCTGGACGTCGGCCGCTGGTATCAAGGAAGCACCGCCCAGCAGCGCGCCGACGTCGTCACCCTGAGCGTGCCCGGACCGACCTTGTCGATTTCCCTTGACGGAGTCGAGTTCGCTGAGGGCGAGTCGTACCTGGTGACCGCCAACGACGGCACCGTGAACGGCTGCGGGTTCTCCGGGCCAGCTACCCCCGAACTCGAAGCCGCGTACGCCGAGGCGTTCGGTGAGTGACTCGATTCGTACGCGCCGCCATCGACGTGTCAGCGCGCCCCGCACGTCGCGACAGCCCTCGGGGGCGAAGCGGGAAAGCACCCTCATCCACACCTTCTGACTGGC
>JBBSMJ010000331.1:0-2118 GCA_038233235.1 Actinomycetes bacterium
CCGCTTCGGCGAGCCGGTGATCGTAGGCGATGAACGCCGTCAGGGCTCCGCCAAGCAGCCTCGCTGACGCGAGGTGCAGCGCGCCGATGGTTCGCAGCAGCGGGTCACCGATGTCGCAGGCGATGCCGGCACGGTCCGGTCGAGGGGAACCAGATCAAGGTCGCCGACCACCGCGCGAGCCTCCACGGCGGCCTGGTCGCCAGCTCTCCGCGCGGCCCGCACGACCTTGACCCGCCCACTTCGCTGGTGACCGTTGGCTGTTCAGGGTGCAGGTCAAGCCACTCGATCAACGCCGCGGTCTCATTCTCGTGTCGGACCAGCTTCAACAGCGCTGAAGAATCCAGGTAGATCACAGCCGGTCATCGCGCTCGGCCACGAGCAGCTGCTGGTTAGTGGGTTTACCGGCAGGAATCGGCACCGGGCGTGGTGACCGGAGGCGCCCGGTCGGGCTTGTCGCAGGAACGAGCACTCCGGCAGCGACCAGCCGGTCCCGCGCGCTCCGGGGTCCGCCCGGTGGCGCCAGCAAGGCAATCAGCTCTCCTCGCTCAGTCACTTCCACGGTCTCGCCTGCCTTGACGAGCGCGAAATAGCGCGACGCATGCTGCCGCAGCTCCCGAACTCCAACCCGTTTCATGGCCTCACGGTAGTACGGGATGTGCTACCCACACGGGTCACCGATCGTCCGTCGAGGCGCACAGATCGCTGCTCCGGATCCTTGGCGCCGGGTTGAGGGACGCGGCGACGGACAACTTGGCCAAGTTTGGCCAAAGCGAGTTAGAATCGATGACGTGCTCGTTAATGTCGGCCAAGCCAAGACGAATCTGTCGAAGCTTCTCGCGTGCGTCGAAGCCGGGGAGGTCGTGGAGATCGCACGCGACGGCCTCCCGGTGGCACGGCTGGTCCGAATCGAACCGCCCTCATCGGCTGGGCAGCGCTTCCTCGCGGCCCGTGGTTCTCTTGCCGGCCGCATCTCGCTGTCCGACGATTTCGAGTTCACTGATGCCGAACTCGACGACTTGCTGGACGAGGCGACGTGAGGCTGTTGCTGGACACCCATGTCGTGCTCTGGGAACTGGAGGGGTCACGCCGTGTCTCCCCGGCGGCGCAGGAGGCGATCGAGCGGGCGACAGAGTTAATGTTCAGCGTGGTCTCCTTCGCGGAGATCGGCGTGAAGGCGGCAATCGGCAAGGTCTCGGTCCCGCGTGATTTGAGCCAGCACGTGATGCGAAGCGGCGTACAGATTCTCCGCCTCGATGCCGATCACGGCCTCGCGGTCGCGGAGCTACCGATGCATCATCGGGATCCCTTCGACCGGTTGCTCATCGCGCAGGCCCGCTCCGAGCAGCTGACGATTGTCACTGCGGACCGCCGCATCGCGGACTACGACGTTCCACTCATCGACGCAGGCTGACCTTCCGTCCAGGAACGGCGGTACTCGACCCAGATGCGGATTGCCCAGGGGGATCGGCCAGGCCGTCCAGGGGCCGCTCGGCTTATGCTGCCGAGGTCATGACCGCAGCCGCCGGGCGCCCTCCCCCGGCGGTCCTGGCCGCGTACGGTCTTGAGGGCTCGCCCGACCCGCTCGCTGGCGGCCAGCGGACGTCGTGGCGTGTTGGGCCCGCAGTCGTCAAGCCGCTGGACATGGACCCGACGATGCTGCGCTGGCAGGGTGCTCTGCTATCCCGTCTGCAGGGACGCACCGACTTTCGGGTTTCGGTGCCACTGCGAACCGTTGCAGGTCGATGGACGACGGACGGCTGGACGGCCTGGCGCTACGAGCCCGGCGCCCATACTCCCAGGCGCTGGCACGACATCATCGCCGTCGGACGGCAGATGCACGCGGCGCTGGAAAGCGATCCTGAACCGGCCTTCCTTCGGGACCGAACCGACAAGTGGGCCATCGGCGACCGGGTCGCGTGGGGCGAACTGCCCGCCTCTGACTGGGCTGGCGTCAAGCACCTCAACGAGCTCACTGCGGCGTTGCGACCGGTCGCCTTGCGCCACCAGCTCATCCATGGTGACCTGACGGGCAACGTGCTCTTCGACGCTCACCTGCCACCGCTCGTAATCGACTTCTCGCCCTACTGGCGCCCGCCGACCTTCGCCTCGGCCATCGTC
>JBBSMJ010000332.1:0-2111 GCA_038233235.1 Actinomycetes bacterium
ACGGCGACGTCTTGCGCCGGTTCCTCCCGATCGATGCCGAGGGCCGGCTCGTCAACCGGCTGGTCACCTTTGTGGAACACAGCGACGTCACCAGGGTGGCGCAGCTCTGTGACGCCTTCGACCTCTCCGAGCGCGCGCTGCAGCGGCTGGTGCGTCGTCGGCTCGGCCTGACGCCGAAGTGGCTCATTCAGCGCCGACGGCTGCACGAGGCAGCCGAACATCTCCGCCACCAGTCGACAACCCTCAGCGAGGTCGCGGCGATGCTCGGGTACGCCGACCAACCGCACTTCATCCGCGACTTCGCCCGTGTCACCGGCATGACGCCCGGCCAGTTCGCCGCCCGGTACGCCGGCTGACGCCGGCCGCGGTCCCTCTCGGGAGGTAGGGATCCAGCACGAGGAATGTCCGGAGTGACGTCTACGGTGACCGCCATGACCGACAGCGACACCCCCTGGGAACCTCCCTTTGCGGGCACCGAGACCGAGCACCTCCTCGGTGCGCTCGACCGACTGCGCACGACTTTCCGCTGGAAGGCCGGCCGCCTCGACGCGGCCGGGCTACAGACCCGCGTCGGTACCTCCTCGCTGACTCTCGGCGGCCTGCTCAAGCATCTCGCCGTCGGGGAGGACTACATGTTCACCACCAAGCTGAGCGGGCAGCCGATCGGCGCGCCGTGGGAGGACACCGAGTGGGACGGCGAGAACGACTGGGAGTTCAGCTCCGCCGCCAACGACACCCCCGAACAGCTCTACGCGCTGTGGGACGGCGCCGTCGAACGGTCCCGCGCGAGGCTCGACGCCGCCTTGGCCAACGGCGGACTCGACCAGCTCGTCCACGTGTCCGCGCCCGACGGTCGCCATGCCAGCCTGCGCCGGCTCGTCTGCGACCTGATCGAGGAGTACGGCCGGCACACCGGGCATGCCGACCTGCTCCGCGAGGCTGTGGACGGACTGGTGGGTGAGGACCCCCCGAATGGATGGCACGCGTGAGCGTGCCGATCACGCCATGACGGGAACACCGCGTGATATGCGAGCCTGACGGGATGGAACTGTTCTTTACTGGCGATCTGTGGCACTGGCGGGGCCCGGTGCCGTTCTACTTCGTCAGGGTGCCAGACGAGGAGAGTTCTAACCTTCAAGCAGTGTCCACGGGGGTGCCCTACGGCTGGGGGATGATCCCGGTCCGGGCGCGGATCGGCGCCACCGAGTGGCAGACGTCGCTGTTGCCCAAGGACGGGCTGTACGTCGTACCGGTGAAGGATGCGGTGCGCCGGGCCGAGGGGCTCGACGAGGGGGACACCGTCACGGTTCGGCTGACCGTTGCCGGCCCCAGGTGACAGACGCTCGCGAGGGTACGGGGTCGATCCACAGGCTTGCCTGTGACGGAGATGACAAGGACGCTCATGGACGTGGATGCAGACCTGCTCCGCGAGCCAAGGATCTGCTTGCGACGGACACCAAGAAGGCGACCGTGAACGCGGCTTTGGCCGAGGTGGTCGCGCTGCACGCGCGCCGGGCCCTGCTCGCCGATGCCGCCGACGGGGCGTTCGCGAGCGCCGACGACCAGCGCACCGCAGCGTGGCAGCGGTAGCTCGCCGACACCAGCGCGCTGTCTCGGCTGGCCAACCCGGCCTTAGCGGCGGTTCTCGCTCCTCTGGTGGAAGCCGGCACCGTCGGCGTAATGCCGGATATCGCTCGGCGCGCGCGTCAGCTTGCCTCAAGGAACTGCCGGATCGCGTCGCGAACGACATCACTGACCCTGCGGTTGTCTTGTCCAGCGATCCGCCGGATCGCCTCATAGGTCTCGTCGTCCACCCGAAGATCCACTCGATTGGAATGCCCGGCTCGCCCGGACAGCGAGGGTCGCCCTGCCCGGCGCCTGGACAGAGTGGTTGGATCGAAGCCCGCTTCTGCCTCCTCGTTGAGGCGCGTCTCGACCTCGCTGGTCAGCTTGGTTCCTACCTTCGTTGTGACCGGGCTGCCCCCGGTCGGCTTCACTGCCGCCATCTCCTCGCCTCCTCGTACAACTCTCTGTAGCCAGCCCGCATCGGCATCGCGTGGACTATGCGCAGCCTCCCGTCGTCAAGCTCGACGCCCACCACCTCGAGCTGC
>JBBSMJ010000333.1:0-2098 GCA_038233235.1 Actinomycetes bacterium
CGCCAGGCCCGCACGCTCGCCGCCAACCTGGTTGCCTCGCTGCGCGGTCAGCCGCTCACGGCGTACCGCCACCGCTACGTCGGATCGGTCGCCAGCCTCGGGCTGCACCAGGGCGTCGCCCAGGTCTACGGCGTCAAGCTGAGTGGCTGGCCGGCGTGGTTCATGCACCGCACCTACCACGTGAGTCGGGTACCGACGCTGAACCGCAAGGCGCGGGTGGTGGCCGACTGGACGTTGGCCCTGTTCTTCAAGCGTGACATCGTCTCCCTCGGTTCGCTGCGGCAGCCGCGGGAGGCGTTTCGCGAGGCCGCAGAGACCGGCCGGACCAATGCCGGGGTGTCAGGAGGGGATACGTGAAGATGGGTCGGAGTTCGGCGGCCGGCGTGGCGGACCACTTGGTCCCGCTGGCGACGCGACTGCTCGGTGGCGAGTTGGCGGTGCGGCTGCGCGCCTGGGACCGCAGCGAGGCCGGACCGCCGGGGGCTCCCGTCCTGGTCGTCCGTCGCCGGCGCGCGCTGCGGCGGCTGCTGTGGCGACCCGACGAGCTGGGTCTCGCCCGGGCCTACGTCTCGGGTGACCTCGACATCGAGGGCGACGTGTTCGAGGCGCTCGGTGCGATCGCCGCACTGACCAGCAGGGAGAACGGCCCCGGGCTGGTGCTCACCGGCGCGGACAAGCGGGCGTTGCTGCGGCTGGGGCTGCGACTGCGCGCGCTGGGTCCCCCGCCCTCGCCGCCGCCGGAGGAGGCGCGGCTGGGCGGGCGGTTGCACAGCCGTCGGCGGGACGCCAGCGCGGTGAGCCACCACTACGACGTGGGCAACGACTTCTATCGGCTGGTGCTGGGACCGTCGATGGTCTACACCTGCGCGTACTGGTCCCAGCCTGCCCAGTCCGAGTCGGAGTCCGCGTCCGAGTCGGAGTTTGAGTCCGAGTCCGATTCGGCGTCCGGCTACGGGCTCGACGACGCCCAGCGGGACAAGCTCGACCTCGTCTGCCGCAAGCTCGACCTGCAGCCCGGCATGCGGTTGCTCGACGTGGGCTGCGGCTGGGGCTCGCTGGTGCTGCACGCCGCGCAGCACTACGGCGTCCACGCCGTGGGTATCACCGTCTCCGTCGAGCAGGCGGAGCTGGCCCGCAAGCGGGTTGTCGAAGCCGGGCTGGCCGACCGGGTGGAGATCCGGGTGCAGGACTACCGCGACGTACCCGACGGTCCGTACGACGCGATCGCCAGCGTCGGCATGGCCGAGCAGGTCGGGGAGGAGCCCTACCCGACGTACGCCGCCGCGGTGCACGACCTGTTGCGCCCCGGCGGTCGGCTGCTCAACCAGCAGATTGCCGCGCGTCCGGGGGAGGTTGGCGAGGCGGGGCCGTCGTTCATCGGCTCCTACGTCTTCCCGGACGGCAAGCTGCTGACCTTGGCCGCGACGGTGGGGGCGTTCGAGGTCGCCGGTCTCGAGGTGCGCGACGTCCAAGCGATGCGCGAGCACTACACGCGGACGCTGCGCTGCTGGGTCGCGCGGTTGGAGGAGCGCTGGCCGGAGGCGGTTCGGTTGGTCGGAGAGGGCAGGGCAAGGGTGTGGCGGCTGTACATGGCCGGCGCCGCGCTCGGCTTCGACGCCGGGCGGCTGGGGGTCAACCAGGTGCTCGCCGTGCGCCCGCACCCTGGAGGCCGCAGCGGCCTTCCGCCGACCCGGACAGTCTGATCCGGCTTCTCCCCAACCCGACCTGTCTGATCAGCCGGACATGGTCATCTCCCGAGAATGGTCGTCACCGGGAATGATCATCACTTGGAAATGATCCTACGGGAAGGATCCTCACCCGAAAATGATCAGGGTTTCCCGGGCTACGACGTAGTCGTGTCATTGTTTGTCCGTTTCGCTACGTCGTACCGTGGGAGACGGTGATCAACAACCCCGGGAGACGATCAACAATCCCGGGAGACGATCAACAAGCGCTCAGCGTTGGTGATCAACTGGGGGGATCACCCTTGCGCTACCTGCCTACCATGCGAAGGACGCAGCGCCCGTAGCCTCGTTTCAGCCCCCGTAGCCCAATCGGCAGAGGCCTCTCCCTTAAAAGGAGACCAGTGTGGGTTCGA
>JBBSMJ010000334.1:0-2097 GCA_038233235.1 Actinomycetes bacterium
GGAGGTGTCTGGGTCGGCTCGAGCGGAATCATTTCGGTCACGTCAGCCTCCCGGCGTACCCGTCAATATCGACGTATCGACACTCCGGACGCTAGCGGCGACGGCACGCCATATCGCCACGCCACGCCGAGCTCGGCTGCGGCAGTGGCGTTGGCCTCACCCGAGCCGGATCGTCACCGGGAAAGGACGCTCGAGGGTGACCGGCTGGACGCCGCTGACCTCGCGGACGTCCCGATAGCTGCCGCCCGCCAGCTCCAACACCGTCAGCGACGGCTCCTCTGGATCGACGATCCAATAGACGGGTACGCCGAAGTCTTCGTAGAGACCGCGCTTGACGAGCCGGTCGTAGCGTGTCCTCCCTGCTGAGAGGACTTCGACGACGAGCATCGGCGGAACCCGCGTGCAGCGCTTCTCCAGATCGGCCAGGCGTCCGACCAACAGGTCGGGGACGAGGCTGTCGCCATCGGGCAGCACGACGTCGTAGGGCCCGACCACGACGTGCGCACCCGGCGGGGCGGCGTCCTGCAACTGACGTCCTAGGGCGAGCACCATGTCCTGGTGTGGCCTGCTTGGCGAAGGGCTCACGACGAGCGCCCCTTCGGCGGCCTCGTAACGCCGCCCGTCTTCGGGGAGCAGTTGGAGGTCGTCCCAGGTCCAGCGGTGGCGCCCCGCGCGGGCAGGCAGCACGGTGTCTGGTACAGCCATGGCGTCTCCTTTGGTGGAACCGGCACGCGGGCGAGCCTGCCCCAAGGGTGCGACATTCCGCCGCCGTCGTCCACAGGCGCCGCCGGCGCCGCCCGCTGGCACTTCCGACGGAGAGCGCGATCATGGGCAGGTGCGACGCGTTCCCTGGTGGGCCCTGGTGTCCTCGGCAGCCGCTCCGGTCTTCCTCATCGGCGGCTGGACGCTTGCCGCCGCCCGCCAGCCGGGCGGCTTCGACGCGCGGACGGAAACCATCAGCGCGCTGGCGGCGTACGGCGCCACCGACCGATGGGTGATGACCGCTGCCCTCGCCGGGCTGGGCGCGTGCCACCTGACCACCGCACTCGGGCTGCGTCCGGCCGCGCTCCCGGGGCGGGTAGTCCTCGCTGCCGGAGGGGTAGCGACGGTGCTTGTCGCCGCCTTCCCGCTGCCCGCGGTCGGTGAGTCGATCGCGCACACCGCCGCCGCGGGGACTGCCTTCGTGGCACTCGCCGTCTGGCCGGCGCTGGCGTGGCGGCGAGGGGCCGAAGTGCGGTGGGGATTGCGCCCGGCCGTGGCCACGATCGCAGCGGCGACGCTGCTTGGTTTGGTCGGTTGGTTTGCGATCGAGCTCGGCAGGGACGGGGACGTCGGGCTGGCCGAGCGGGTGGCGGCCGGCGCGCAGGCGCTGTGGCCACTTGCCGTCACCGTTGTCGCGTACCGCTCCCCCCAGAACTAGGGGACTCGCTAGGCGAATCTCGTCACCGGTGACGACCTTTGCCTAGCAGGTCAGCCACGGCGGCTTCGCTCTCTACTGGCCCACTGGCCAGTGCTCCACGGTGAGTTCGGGCAGGGGGAAGTCCTTTGGATTACCGGTCGCCAGCCGTCCGCCGAGGGTGAATGCCGCGGCGGCCACCAGGCAGTCCGCTTGGCTCAGGGTGATCCCCGCCGCGGCGTAGTGCCGACGCCATTCACCGGCTCGGGCCCCCTCGTGGGCGGTCAGCGGCACCACCCGCAGCCCACGAAAGAGCAGGGTTGCCGCCGCGAGTTCTGTCTCCCGCAGACCACGGTGGATCTCCTCGATATTGACGGCGCATACGTACGGATCGTCGCCGCGGGCGCGCAACACGCGCAGACGATCCGCCGCCGGCCGCCCACGGAGGGCATCGATGAGCACCGTGGTATCCAGTAGCAGCGCCCCCACGCCGCTCAGCCCACCCGGTGTCGGTCCGCGGAGCGCTGCGCGCGTACCCACGCGCTCGGATCGTCGTCCCACTCGTGTCCAGCCGCGTCGACCACCCCGAGCGCCTGCTCGACCTGCTCCCACCGCCAGGCGTCCTCGAGTGCGCGGCGTACCGCGGCGGAAATGAAGGCGCTGCGACCCCGAACACTGACCCGGCGGTCGAGCTCGCCGAC
>JBBSMJ010000335.1:0-2097 GCA_038233235.1 Actinomycetes bacterium
GCAGTCTCGATGACGCCGAACTGGTGCGCCTGCTCGATCGGCGTACGGATCCCGGCGACGGTGACCCCCGTCCCGGAGGCGATGTGCTGGTCCACCATCTGCTGCGGGTCCATGCGGTAGACGTGGTCTGCGCCGAACACCACGACGTAGTCGGGCCGGTCGTCATCGACGAGGTTGAGGCTCTGGAAGACGGCATCGGCCGACCCGGCGAACCACCGCGGGCCGAGCCGCTGTTGCGCCGGCACCGGTGTCACGTGGTTGCCAAGCAGGGTGGACATCCGCCATGTCGTCGTCACGTGGCGGTCGAGGCTGTGGCTCTTGTACTGGGTGAGGACGACGATGCGCAGGTATCCCGCGTTGACCAGGTTGGACAGCACGAAGTCGACGAGCCGGTAGACACCGCCGAACGGCACTGCCGGCTTCGCCCGGTCCGCGGTCAGCGGCGCGAGGCGCTTACCCTCGCCGCCGGCAAGGACGATGGCGAGGACTCGTGGCCTGGCCAAGCCGCCCCCTCCCGGTACAACGCCGCCGCCTCAGGCGTGGCGGTCACCGTACCGGTGCGCGGGAAGCGTCCGGAGCCGGTACGCCGTCGATCAGTCGTAGAGGTGCCGCCCGCACACCGGCCACGGGCCGTCACTGCGCTGCAGGTAGAGCAGCTTGGCGCGGTAGGTCTGCTGCTGCGCCCTCTTGTTGCTGGCTACACCGACCCCACCGACCGATGCCCAGGTCGAACGGTCGAACTGGTACAGACCGTGATAGCGGCCGCTCGCCGAGACGGCGGTGGGATCGTTGCCCGACTCACAACGGGCCAGCGACCACCAGTTCAAGCCCTCCACTCGGTCGCCCAGTGTTCCCGGGCGTCCGGCGAGCTTCTTCCACGTACGCCAGGACACCCGGCCGCTACGGCGAAGTCCTTCTTCCCGCTGGAATTCCTCGACGTAGCGTTTGGTGCGCGCGCTGAAATAGGTGTCGGCGCCGCTCATCCCGAGCCGGTGCTCCACCCATTCCACCGCGGCACCGCTGTCGCCGTGCCGCAGGATCGGACGCTGCTCCACGGCAGACACCGCGTACGCCGCCGGTGCGACCGCCACCAAGGACCCGGTCGTGATCGCCGCGGCGACCACTCCGCCGGCCAGGCGTGAGATCAGACGGGGCATGGCCCCACTCCTCTCCGCCGCCTGCGAGGTGAGCTGTCGGGTTCGGGACGAGAGCTGCCCCGGCCGCGAAGTGCGGCTTCACCCCTAGGACGCACCATGGCGCCCACACCGTGGGTCCCCCGCTCCTGCCTCGAGCTGTCTGGTGTCCGCTACCCCGGGCAGGATTCGGCGAGGGGTACGGCGCTGTGGGCGGTTGCCCGACAGGCGGAGGGAACGGTAGGCAGAGTGGGGGCGCTGGCGCAAGCCCGCAGCAGTCCTCAGGTGCTGGACATACGTCGGCGGCGGCTTCGGGCACTCACCGCGCGCCCGTCACCGTAGGGTGCTCAGCGCCCCCCGAGCATGCCGCCGAGTCCGCCGCCGCCCCCGAGCTTGCTCATCAAGTCGGCGGGGTTGAGACCCAGCTTCTCCAGCATCCCGCTGTCCCGCTCGGTGTCGACCTGCTGCGGCAGCTCCTGATCGGCCTGCTGCGCCTTGTCGTGGTCGCCCTGCGACTTCAACATGTCGATGATCTGCGTCTTGTCGAACTGCAAGTGGCCTCCCGTGTCACCTATCGCACACCAGCTGGTTCAGCGGTCGGTGTCCCGATCGGTGGTGGTGTCGGTGGACCTGGTGTCGGTGTCGGTGGACACGGCGTCCCCGGCGTCGGTCTCGATCTGCTCCTTGCGGACCTGCTCCGACACGGTCTGCTCTTCGGTGACCTGCTCCGTGCTGAGCTTCACCCGCTCGACCGGCACGGTCTCCTTGTTCACCACTGCGCGCTCTTCGTACAGCGTGACCTCGTGCTCCTCTTCGCTGAGGTCCGGGCCACCCATCGCGTCACCGCGGTTGTCCTCGGTGATCGGTTCCCGCTCGACCCGCACTTCCTCACGGGTGACCGGAACGGTCTGCTGGACCTGCTCGGTTACGACGTACTTGCGCAGCCGCGCGCGACCAGCCTCGC